>CAXRFJ010000380.1:0-5405 GCA_964229475.1 Rubrivirga sp. | reverse complement strand
CGCTGCGCTCGGGGTCCTCGAGCGGGCCTACGGCGAGGACCACTGGGCCACGGCCACCGCGCTCCACAACCTCGCCAGCGCCGAGGACGCCGCCGGGCGCGACGACCGCGCAGCCCGGCTCTACGCCCGTGCCCTTGCCATCAAGCGCCGGCTCTACGGCGACGCCCACGGCTCGGTCGCGGCGACCCTCATCAACCTGGGCTACCTCCAGTACGAGACGGGCGACGCCGCGGCCGCCGAGGCCACGACGCGCGAGGCGCTCCGCGTGGCGCGGGCGGTCTACGGCGACGCCCACTTCCGGACGGCCCTCGCCGCCTACAACCTCGCCGAGATCCTGCTGACCGAGCGGCGCGCGCTCGCCGAGGCCGAGCGGCTGGCGGCCGAGGCCCTCGCGGTCGACCGCGCGACGTACGGGCCCGACGACGAGGGCACGCTGCTGACGGCGCTCCTCCTCGGCCGCCTGCAGGCGGCGCGCGGCGCGTGCGGCCGGGCGGCGCCCACGCTCCGGTCCGCGCTCGACGCCCTCGACGGCCGGCTCCGCGACGCCCCCGAGCGGCAAGCGGCGGCGACCGCCCTCGCGGCCTGCGGAGGCGCGCCCCGGCCCTAGGCCGGGCGGCCCCAGAACGGAACGCCGCCTATTCGTCCTCGTCGTCCTCGGGCTCGCTCGTCGGGACGGCCTCGCGGGCGGCGACGAGGACGGCGTCCAGGAAGGCGTCGGCGTCGTGGTCGGGGCGCCAGCGGACCTGGCGGGCGCCCTCGGGGTGGAGCCGCATCCAGTTGGCCAGCATCCGCATCTCGTCGACGTCCGGGCGGAGGTGGCTCTCGGGCGGCGGGAGCGCGGGGTCGAAGGCCTCGGCGAGCGCGGCGGCGAGGTCGGCGACCTCGTCGGGCGCGGGGTCGGCGGGGAGGTCCACGCGGCCCGCGAGGCGGCCGTAGCGGATGAGAAACAGCTGGGCGCCGCCGTCGAGGCCGTCGTAGCCCGGCGCGAGCGGCTCGACGAGGACGGCGTCGTGCTCGTGGACGGCGCTCGCGATCTTCCGCTGGCGGCCGAGCGTCCGCTGGAGCCGGCGGAGCTGGTCGCGGTACCACCCGGCGGCCTCGTACTCGCGCGCCGCGGCGGCCTCCCGCATCGCCTCCTCGACCATGTCGACGGCCTCGGTGTCCCGGCCGGTCAGGAACGCGCGGACGCGCTCGACCTCGAGCCCGTACTGCTCGGCGCCCTCGCCGCCGACGCACGGCGCGCCGCACCGGCCCATCTCGTGGTACAGGCACGGCCGGCCGAGCGTGAACACGTTGTCGTCGCACTCGCGGAGCATGAACAGCCGCCCGATGAGCTCGACGAGCTCCTCGGCCTGGCCGCGCCGCCCGAGCGGGCCGTAGTACTCGGCCCCGTCGTGCGCGATGCGGGGCGTCCACGAGATGGTCGGGTACGGGTGCGTCGCGTCGAGCCGGAGGAACGGGTAGTCGCGGTAGCGCCGCTGGGCCCGGTTGTAGACCGGGAGGTAGTTCTTGATGAGCTTCGACTCCTCGAGGAGCGCGGCCAGCTCGGTCCCCGTCTCGCGCCACGTCACGTCGCGGACGTCGCGGACGAGCTTCCGCGTCTTGGGCACGTGGCTCTCGACGCCCGTGAAGTAGCTCCGCACGCGGTTCCGCAGCGACTTCGCCTTGCCGACGTAGATCACGCGGCCCTTCGCGTCGCGCATGAAGTAGACGCCCGGCCGGTCCGGCAGGAGCGGGAGGATCTCGTCGCGGATCTTCTTGAGGTGGCCCGGCTCGCGGCGCGTGTCCTTGTAGCGGCGCCGCTGGAAGGCGAGCACGTCGTCGACCGTCTCGACGCCGAACTCGATCCGCATCCGGTCGAGGAGGATCGTGAGGAGCTCGGCCGTGGCGACGGCGTCGCCGAGGGCGCGGTGGCGGCCGTTGACCGTGATGCCGAAGTGCTCGGTGAGCTTGGAGAGCCCCTTCGACGGGAGCGACGAGAGGAGCCGCCGGGCGAGGCGGAGCGTGTCGAGCGACGGGTTCTGGAGCGGCGGCAGGCCCGCCTCGGCGAGCGCGACGTCGAGGAAGCGCGCGTCGAACGGGAGGTTGTGGGCCACGAGGACCGCGTCGCCCAGGAAGTCGAGGAACCGGGGCATGACCTCGGCGGCGGCCGGCTGGCCGTAGACCATGGCCGTCGAGATGCCCGTCAGCCGCGTGATCCGGCGGGGCACGTGGCGGCCGGGGTCGACGAGCTGCTGGAACGTCTCGACGACCTCGCCGCCGACGAGCCGCGCGGCCCCGATCTCGATGAGCCGGTCCTCGCCGGCCCGCGAGCCGGTGGTCTCGGTGTCGACGATGACGAAGGGGGCGGTGTCCAGGTCCATGGGGGGCGGAAGATCGCGACAGCATCGCGCCGCCCGCTGACGCCCGGCGTGTCACACCGTTCGCACATCCCATCTCGCCCGCGCCGTGACAGGCCGCCCGCGCCGATGCCGTCACCCGTATGTTCCCCCCGGCTCGCGCGTGGGCGGCCTCCGGCATGGGGCCGCCCCCCCGTCCCACCATGACCGACTCGCTCTCCGACTGGCGCCGCGTCGAGGCCGTGTTCAGCGAAGCGGCCGACCTCCCGGCCGAGGCCCGCCCGGCGTTCCTCGACGGGGCCTGCCGCACGGCCGACGGCGAGCCGGACGCGGACCTCCGCCAGCGGGTCGAGGACCTCCTCGACGCCGACGCCGAGGCCGAGGCCTTTTTCGAGGCGCCGCCCCCGAGGCGGCTGGAGCGCGTCGGGCCGTGGCGGCTGGTCGACCGCGTCGGGCGGGGCGGGATGGGCGAGGTCTGGCGGGCCGAGCGGGCCGACGGGCGCTACGAGCAGACGGCGGCCGTCAAGCTCGTCCGCGCCGGGCTCGCGCCGCGGCTCGAGGCCCGGTTCCTGGCCGAGCGCCAGATCCTGGCCCGGCTGGACCACCCGGCCATCGGCCGCCTCCTCGACGGCGGCGTGGCCGAGGACGGCCGGCCCTGGCTGGCCATGGAGTTCGTCGAGGGCGAGCCGATCACGGCCTACTGCGACCACCACAGGCTGTCCGTCGACGACCGGCTGGCCCTGTTCCGCTCCGTCTGCGACGCCGTCCAGTCGGCGCACCGGAAGCTCGTCGTCCACCGCGACCTCAAGCCCTCGAACGTGCTCGTGACGGCGACGCCGGAGGGGCCCCGCGTCAAGCTCCTCGACTTCGGCATCGCCAAGCTGATCGCCGAGGACGGCGACGCGCCGGAGACCGCGCCCGACCTCCGCATGATGACGCCGGAGTACGCCGCGCCCGAGCAGGTGGCCGAGGGCGACATCACGACGGCGACCGACGTGTACGCCCTGGGCGTCCTGCTCTACGAGCTCCTCACCGGCCGCCGCCCCCACGCCGACGCCGGCGGGCGCCACGCCATCGAGCAGGCCATCCTCGACACCGAGCCGGTCCGCCCCTCCGACGCCGTCACGCACGCGACGGCCGGCCACCCGGCGACGCGCCCGCCGAGCGGGCGGCCCGGCTCCGGCCCGCTCCGCGCGACGACCCCCGAGCGGCTCCGCCGGCGGCTCCGCGGCGACCTCGACCGGATCGTCATGAAGGCGCTCCGCAAAGAGCCCGAGCGGCGCTACGACTCGGCCGCCGCGCTCGGCGCCGACGTCGGGCGCCACCTCCGGGGGCTCCCCGTCGAGGCCCGGCCCCACACGGCGCGCTACCGCGCCTCCCGGTTCGTCCGCCGCCACCGGACCGGCGTGGCCGTCTCGGTCCTGTCCCTGGCGGTCGTCCTGGGCGCCGCCGGCGTGGCGCTCCGGGAGGCCGACCGCGCCAGCGAGGAGCGCGACCGGGCCGTCCGCGCGACGACGCTCCTGACCGACCTCCTCGGCGACGTCGACCCGGACGAGACCGGCGGCCGGCAGGTCGCGGCCGTCGACCTCCTCGACCGGACCTCGGCGCGGCTCCGCTCCGGCCTCCGCGACGACCCCTGGACGCGGGCCGCCGTCGAGGCCGCGCTCGGGAAGGTCTACGGCAACCTCGGCCTGTTCGACCGCGCCGAGGCCCTCCAGCGCGACGCGCTCCGCGTCCGCGTCGCGCTCGGCGGGGCCGGCCACCCGGACGCCCTCGAGAGCGCGGCCGACCTCGCGACGCTGCTCACCCAGAGCTCGCGCTACGCCGAGGGCGAGGCCGTCCTCGAGCACGCGCTCGCGAGCGGCGTCGAGGCCCTCGGGCCGTCGGCCCCCGCCGTCGCGGCCGTCCGCCGGGCCGTGGGGCTCAACCTCGTCCACCAGGGCCGGTTCGCCGAGGCCGAGCCGCACCTCCGCCGGGCCATGGCCGACGTCGAGCGCGCGCTCGGGCCGGACCACGTCCAGACGGCCCACGCCCACGCCGCCATGGGCGCGCTGCTCCGCCGCCAGGGGCGCCTCGTCGACGCCGAGGTGGCGTACCAGCGCGCCGCCGCGCTCTACCGGGCCCACTACGGCCCCGAGAGCGCCCGCCTCGGGAGCGTGCTCAACGAGCTCGGCGTCGTCGTCAAGAACCAGGGCGACTACCTCCGCGGCCAGACCTACTACCGCCAGGCGCTCGGCATCTTCGAGGCGACCTACGGCGAGGCCCACCCCGAGACGGCGCTCGCGCTCAGCAACCTCGCGCTCGTCTACAAGGACCGGGCGATCGTCTCGGGCGACGAGGCCCTCCTGCAGCGCGCCGCGCCGCTCCTCGACCGCTCGCTCACCACCTTCCGCCGGCTCCACGGCGAGGACCACCTCCGCGTGGCCCACACCGAGGCCCACCTCGGGATGCTCGCGCTCGCCGAGGGCGACGCGGTCGCGGCCGAGGGCTGGTTCCGCCGCTCGCTCGCCACCCACGACGTCGCGCGGACGCCCGCGCTCCACTCGGCCCGGCCGTACCCGATGACCGGGCTCGGCACGGCGCTCGTCCACACGGGCCGCGCGGCGGAGGCCGTCCCGGTCCTCCGCGCGGCCCTCCGCATCCGCGAGGCCTCGACGCCGGGCCACTGGCGGATCGCGGAGGCCCAGAGCGCGCTCGCCGAGGCGTACACCGCGCTCGGCCGGACGCTCCAGGCCGACTCCCTCCTCGCGCTCGCCGAGGCCCGCATCGCGCTGGGCGACGGCGAGTTCGGCCCGCTCACGCTCCTGACGCGGCAGCGCCGGGCGGCCCTCGCCGCCCGCGGGGGCTGAGCGCCCGCCAGCGCCGGGCTACCGGTCGAGCCCGAGCGCCTCGGCCAGCCGCCGCCCGACCTCGGCGTTCGCGTGGCGCCCCGCGAACCGCCCGGCGCCGGGCCCGGCCGCGTAGAGCCCGACGTCGACGGCCGTGTGCCCGCTGGTCGTCCAGCCGATCCCCGCCGGCTCGCTCTCCAGGTCGCGGACGATCCCGCGGAGCGCCGCGCCGTCGCCG
>CAXRFJ010000379.1:0-8969 GCA_964229475.1 Rubrivirga sp. | reverse complement strand
GGGGTTCATCCTCGGGATCGACCGCGTCTCGGCCGGGACGGGCGCTCTCGTCATCGCGTCGAGCCCGGGCTGGACGGCCCTGACGGCGCACGTCCTCCGGCAGGAGCGGCTCCTGGCGCTCGGGTGGGTCGGGGTCGGCGTGAGTCTGCTCGGCGTCGGGCTGGTGATCGCGGGCAACCCGGGCGCCGCGTTCGAGGGCGACGGGTCGGGCCTCGCGCTGATGCTGGCGGCGGCGCTCGCGTGGGGCGTCTACACGGCGCTCGCGCGGCCGCTCCTCCAGCGGGGCGCGACGGCGATCGGCCTCACCTTCTGGGGGATCGTGATCTCGGCCCCCGGGCTCGTCGCCCTGACCGTCCCGGAGCTCGGCGGCGTCGACTGGCGGGCGTTCGGGCCCGCGGAGATCGCGGCCCTCGTGTTCTCCGGCGGGCTCTCGACCGGCCTCGCGTACGCGATCTGGAACGAGTCGGTGCTCCGGGCCGGCGCGTCGCGCACGGCGGCGTTCTCGAACCTGGTCCCGGTCGTCGGCGTGATCGCGGGCGTCGTGCTGCGGGGCGAGACGGTCACGCCGCTGCAGGTCGTGGGCGGCCTGCTCGTCGTCGTGGGCGTGATCGTCGTCCGCCGGCGGGGCGTCGCGCCGGTCCCGTGACCGGGCGCCCGGGCCGGTGCGGCCGGGCGCGTCGCGCGTCGTAGGTTGGCGCCATGCGCGCGCCGTTCCTCCTTCTCGTCGGCCTCGGGCTGCTGGCGCCGGTCGGCCGGGCCCAGGACGCGCCCCGGGACACCGCGCGCGCCACGGTCCCCTACGGCCTCGCCACGACGTACCGCGCCCTCCAGGCCGAGCGCCGCCAGCTCCGCCTGCTCCCGCCCGACCCGAACGAGGCGCAGCAGGCCGGCGACCCGACGCTCGGCATCGGCCAGCTCGTCGTGGACGAGACCGTCTCCCGGACGGGCAGCTACTTCTACGACGTCTTCTACCGGCTGTGGAGCCCGCCCGCCGACGCCCGCTTCATGAGCGTGGTGCTCTCGGAGCAGCCGCTGCCGGGCCAGGGGACGCTCATCGCCATCCGGCTCGACGGCGAGCTCGTGTTCCAGGCCCGCCTCTCCCCTCGCGAGGAGGAGGCCGAGGAGCTCGCCCGCCAGGCCGTCGTGTTCGTGCTCCGGCGCCTGCCCCGCGGCGAGGGGTAGCCCGGGCCCGCCTTGCCCCATTCGACCCGGCCGGTGTAACGTCCGGCGTCCTCCCCCGCCGCCATGCGCCGCCTGTTCGTCGTCCCGTTCGCCCTCGCGCTGTTCGCCGCCGCCCCGGCCGGGGCCCAGCAGCTCCTCTACCAGCCGACGAACCCCGCCTTCGGGGGCTTCACGACCAACTACAGCTGGCTGGTCCAGTCGGCCCAGCTCCAGAACCGGTTCGAGGACGACGACGGCGGCGTCGCCCGCGACCCGCTGGCGGACTTCGAGACGACGCTCCAGCGGCAGATCCTCAACCAGCTCTCCCGCGAGCTCATCGCGGACCGGTTCGGCGAACTCGACCTGTCGGAGCCGGGGACGTTCGCCTTCGGCGACTTCCAGGTGGAGGTCATCCCCGGCATCGACGGGGTCTCCGTGCGCGTGTTCAACCTGCTGACCGGCGAGGAGACCATCGTCACGATCCCGAACAGCTTCTAGTCCCCCCGCCCCCGTGCGTCTCGTCCTCCTCGGCCTCGTCCTGGCCGCCCTCTCCGGCTGCACCGCCCGCTACCTCCACCCGTTCGAGGTCGAGAGCCCGCGGACGTCGGCGCCCCGGACCGCCGTCGCCGACATCCTCGAGGCCGTCCCGGCCCCGACGGACCCCGTCGTGGTGGCCGTGTACCGGTTCCGCGATCAGACCGGCCAGTACCGGGCGCTCGAGAGCGTCTCGACGTTCTCGACGTCGGTGACGCAGGGGGCCACGAGCATCCTCATGCGGGCACTCGAGGACTCGAAGTTCTTCGTCCCGATCGAGCGCGAGGGCCTCTCGAACCTGCTCAACGAGCGGCAGATCATCTCGTCGACGCGGCAGCAGTACTCCGGGCCGGAGGGCGAGGGCCTCGGCCCGCTCCCGCCGCTCCTCTACGCCGGCGTGCTCCTCGAGGGCGGCATCATCGGCTACGACTCGAACCTCATCACAGGCGGCGCCGGCGTGCGGCTGCTGGGCGCCGGCGGCAGCGGCGAGTTCCGGCAGGACCAGGTGACGGTCTACCTCCGCGCGGGCTCGGTCCAGACCGGCCGCGTGCTCAAGACGGTCCACACGTCGAAGACGCTCGTGTCCCAGAAGCTCGACGGCGGCGTATTCCAGTTCGTCGACACCCAGACGCTGCTGGAGTCGGAGGTCGGCTACTCGACCAACGAGCCGCCCGTGCTGGCGGTGACGGCCGCCATCGAGGAGGCCGTCGTCTCGCTCGTCGTCGAGGGCGCCCGGGACGGGCTCTGGGCCTTCCAGGGCCCGAACGACTCCAACACGCGCGACTTCCTCGCCGCCTACGACGCCCGCGTGGCGGCCGACGCCCGCCGGGACGTGTTTGACCGGGCCCCGGTCGGCCGCGACCGGGAGGCCGTGGCGATCGGCGTGGGCGCGGGGCTCGGGCGGATCGAGAGCGACTACGCCGGGCCGAGCGCCCAGCCCGTCGCCTCGGTCACCATCGACTACCCCGTGATCGGGGGCGTGTCGCTGGGCGTACGCGGCGAGGGGGGGCTGATCGACGTCAACGACGAGGCGCTCACGTTCGGGGCCGCCTCGGCCCTGCTCCGCGCCCGGCTGCTCCCCTCGGCCCGCACCACCCCGACGCTCTCCCTGGGCCTCGGCGCCCTGTTCGCGCCCGACGTCCCGAACGCGAGCGGCCCGTTCCTCTACGGCTCGGCGCTCGCGGGCGTCGAGTCCCGCCTCTCCCCCAGCCTCGGCCTGTTCGTCGAGGGCGGCATCGACTACCCGTTTGAAGAGGGGCTCGACGGGCTCCAGGGCTCCGGGGGGATCAACGACAACGTCTGGCTGGGCCGCGGCGGGTTCGTCTTCTACACCTCGTTCTGAGACGGGCCGTCTCGGGTTGAGACGGTGCGCCGGGACGGACCCGCGTGAGTGGCGCCGGTCCCGGCCGTTACACATGGCCGTCGGGGTGCAAACCCCGTCCACGATGGGTGGGCGGCGGCGTCCCGCTCCCCTCCCCCGGTCTCGGACCGGGACGGGGTCGTTCGCGGCCGGGACGGCGGGGGGCTCAAAGGATTCATGTCCGCTCCACGGGCTTGATTCTTTCCCTACCTGTCCGTTATCTACCGCCGTGACGGGATCGGTCGGCCCCTTTCTAGAGCCCCGACTCCCGACACTCTTCGCTGGCCACCCAAGCGCGGTCTGACCGCCCCACCACCAGAGGCACCGGCGAGTCGCCCCCCGGCGACGCCATCCCCTTCCCCACGCCTCGGTTTTGATGCTCACATATCCGTCTGCCGGAGTAGACCAGACTCCGGCACGATGCGCCCGCACGGCGGGCGGGGCTCGCAGGCACGCGAGCGCGGGAGTCACCGTCGGAGGAACGACCGACGGGGGCCGCCGGGCGACCGGTAGCGCTTTCGGGCGCGCCGCCGGGCTGGCACTGGTCGCCGCCCTCCTCGCACTGGGCTCGGAGGCCCACGCCCAGGCCGGGGTCTCGGTCGACCAGGAGGGCGGGTTCAACGCGGCCACGGTGGCCCAGTCGGGCGGCGAACACCGGGCGGCGATCTCCACCGTCAGCGCGGCGGCCCGGATCGAGCAGGGCAACGCGGCGCGGATCTCCCAGACCGGGACCGAGGCCGACGAGGCCATCATCCGTCAGGGCCTCGGGACGAAGACGGGCGGCGCCGACGCGACGATCGAGCAGGCCGGCGGGGGCGGCAACTTCGCGCTCATCGACCAGAACGTGTCCTACGGCGCCACGCGAGTCTACTCCGTGATCCTGCAGGACGGGGTCGGCAACAGCGCCACGACCTACCTGCTCTCCGAGTACAGCCTCGACGACGCGACCCGGATCGTCCAGCTGGGCGCCAACAACACGGCGGTCCAGACCAAGGAGAGCGCCCGGGGCGGGTCCCTGACGATCGAGCAGACCAGCCCGCTCGGGGCCGGCACCGAGGGCAACCTGGCCACGCAGCGCGCGCACGGCTCCGTGGCCGCCGTCCTCTTCATCCGCCAGGTCGGCTCGGGCAACGAGGCCGTGCAGGACGTCTACCAGGCGACCTCGGCCACGACCCTCCAGTTCGGCGACGACAACCTCGCCACGATCCGCTCGCTGAGCGGGACGCTCAACGACCTCCGGATCGAGCAGGGGACCGACCTCGGCCCCGCCGACGGCAACGTGGCCCACCTCCTCGTCTCGGGCTCCGGCAATTCGGCCGTCGTGCTCCAGTACTCCGACGGCAACTGGGTCAACGCGGAGCTCTCCGCAGGCTCGTCGCTGATGGTGACCCAGGACGGCCTCGCCGGCAGCCGGCTGGTCGGGATCACGGGCGACGCCATCGACCCGAGCGCGGCCGCCCGGATCCTGGGGGGCAGCGTGCTCACGCTCGTCCAGTCGGGCGGCGGCGCGAACATCGCGGCCGTCGACCTCACCGCGGGCGGGGTCGCCCAGATCACCCAAGACGGCTACAACAACTCCGCCCTCGTCATCCAACGCTAGGCGCCCAGCGCCGAGCGGGCGGCCGGTAAGACGGCCCCCCGCTCTTCCCAGCCACGGCTCGTCAGCCGGAGGGGCTCACAGCCCCGCGGGACTCGCGGCCCCGGTCGCACCCATCGCCCTCGCGGGCTCCTCTTCCCCACTATCCCCAGGAACATGCGCATCCTACTCACACTGGCACTCGCCGTCGGCGTGACCGCCGCGGTCAGTGCTCAGAATACGTCGTCGACGACGCAGTCCGGCACGGGCCACTCGTCGAACATCGTCCAGGTCGGGTCCAACGACGCCACCGTCATCCAGGCCGGCGCGGACAACATCTCCGACATCAACCAGGACGGCTCGAACGTCGCGCTGGTCGACCAGGACGGCTCGGACCAGAACGCCGACATCGACCAGATCGGCGCGGGCAACGACGCCTCGGCCCTCCTCGGCACGTTCTTCGGCGCCAACAACGACGCCATCATCAACCAGGACGGCGACGGCAACGTGGCGTTCGTCTTCAACGACGGCGACAACAACGACGCCACGATCACCCAGCTCGGCAACAACAACGAGGCCAACGTGATCGCGGGCTTCTCGTCCTCCGACGCCGACAACGTGGCGACGACCACGCAGACCGGCGACGACAACGCCTCGACCGTCTTCCAGGGCGGCCTCCGCAACTCGTCGACGATCAACCAGACCGGCAACGGCAACACGGCCAACTCGGACCAGGGCGGCGAGGACAACGTCATCACGACCGACCAGACCGGCGACCTCAACTTCGCGGACGCCAGCACGGGCGGCCTGACGAACAACTCGGACATCGACCAGGTCGGCAACGGGAACGACGCCACGACGCTGCTCGCGACGTTCTTCGGCGGCAACAACGACGCCATCATCAGCCAGGACGGCGACGACCACTCGGCGTTCGTCTTCAACGACGGCGAGAACAACGACGCCTTCATCACGCAGACGGGCACGAACAACGACGCCACCGTGATCGCCGGCTTCCTGTCCAGCGACGCCAACAGCGTCGCCGAGATCGACCAGTCGAACACGGGCAACACCGCCACGGTCTTCCAGGGCGGCGAGAGCCAGTACGCCGACGTCAACCAGGCCGGCGACAGCGACACGGCGACCGTCGACCAGGACGGCGACAACAACGAGGCCTACGTCGACCAGGGCGTGACCTTCTCGCCGAACAGCAACAGCGACGCCTCGATCACCCAGACCGGCTCGTCGGACGTCGCGGTCGTGATCCAGGGGGGCCCCGGCGACCTGATGTCGAGCGACATCACGCAGGGCGGCGGCGCGAACAACTACGCGGGCTCCGACCAGTTCGGCGCCGGCCACGCGGCCAGCCAGACGCAGGACGGTAGCGACAACTACTCGGAGGTCCTCCAGTACGGCGGCTCCGACAACGTCGCGACGACCACGCAGACCGGCGACCTCAACGAGGCCTACGTCTTCGAGAGCGGCCTGACGAACACCTCGACCGTCACGCAGACCGGCGACGACAACCTCGCCGAGATCAACCTCGGCAACACGAGCAACAGCGCCACGGCGACCCAGACGGGCAACCTCAACGAGGTCGACCATGACATGGGCACGTTCTTCGGCACGGGCAACGACGTGACCTCGACCCAGACGGGCGACAGCAACTTCGCCCGCGCGTTCAACGACGGCACGAACAACGACGCCTCGATGACCCAGCAGGGCAACGACAACTACGCGATCGTCGTCGCCGGGTTCGCCCTCTCCGACGCCGACAACTTCGCGCTCTTCAACCAGAAGGGTGACGGCAACACCGCCGACGTCCTCCAGGTGTTCGGCTCGGGCAACGTCGCCCACGTCCGCCAGTTCGGTGACGGGAACACGACGACCGTCACGCAGTCCGGCGACAACAACACGGCCCGCGAGCGGACCGCCATCGGCGTCGACAACACCGTCGCGTTCACGCAGAGCGGCTCGGGCAACTTCGCCCGCTGGCGCGTCTGGGGCGACAACAACAACGTCGACATCAACCAGGTCACGTCGGACAACACCGTCGAGCTCGACGGCCGCGGCCTCACGCCCACGGCTCCGGTCGTCGGCGTCAGCGGCAACACGATCGACGTCGACCAGATCGGCGGCGACTCGAACCTCGTCGACGGGTTCTTCGTGGACGGGTCCTCGGACAACACGATCACGATCCTGCAGGACGGGATGGGCAACTCGGTCACCGGCGGCACCAACGGCTACGGCCTCTGGATGGTCGGCGACATGAACTCCGTCACCATCACGCAGACCGGCATGGGCCACACGGCCGACGCCACGATGCTCGGCGACGGCAACACGACCGTCATCACGCAGAACTAGCGTTCTCGCGCCGCGGGGTGGCCTTCGGGCCCCTCCGCCGGGCCGGCGGCCGGTAAGACGGCCGCCGGTTCTTTCCTCCCCTCGCCCACGCCGATGCGCCTGCTCGCCCTCGCCGCGCTCCTCGCGGCCCCGCTCGCCCACGCCCAGACCGGCGAGGCGTTCGTCCAGCAGGCCGGCATCGTCCCCTCGACGGAGTACGCCGCGGCCGTCGCCGCCGGCGGGTCGGCCGACGAGGCCCTCGCCCGCGCCCTCGTCGAGGCGCCCGCGGCGTCGAACGTCGCCGTCGTCGAGCAGCGCGGGGTGAGCAACGCCGTCCGGCTGCTCCAGGACGGCACCGGCAACCTCGCCAGCGTCGTGCTCTCGGGCACGCTCAACCAGCTCGACCTCGTCCAGAGCGGCCGGGACAACGTCTTCGTCGGCGACGTCATCGGGGACGGCAACCGGATGGTGAACTCGGCCCAGATCGGCGACGGCAACTCCTACTCCCTCTTCCTCGAGGGCGCCAGCGGGACGACCCACTCGCTCTACCAGTTCGGGGACGGCAACGAGGCCGCCCAGTACGTCGGGCCCGGGCTCCAGCCCGTCTCGATCGAGCAGCGCGGTGGCGCGGAGGTCACGATCGTCCGTCGATGAGCGCTGCCCGTTCGGGCCCCGCGCGCTAGTTTGCGCCGTCCTCCCCCCGCCCCGATGCCCGCCCGCCTCCTCGCGCTCCTCGCACTCGCCGCCCTCACGCTGACGGCCTGCAAAGACGGCCTCGTCGAACCCGAGCGGTTCGGGACGATCGTGGGCTCCGTCCAGGACTTCGAGACCGGCGCCGCGATCGCGGGCGCCAGCGTCACGACCAGCCCGGCCACCGGCTCCATCACGTCGAACCAGGAGGGCAGCTTCTCGTTCGACGACGTCCAGATCGGGTCCTACACGATCAACGCGTCGCGGAACGGGTACTCGGCGGGCACGGCGACCATCTCGGTCCGCGAGGGCGAGATCACGCCGGCCACCATCTTCCTCCGCCCCGACAACGACGACGGGCCGGACGTCCTCTTCGGCGCCGAGGTCCTGAACTTCACCAACGAGACGTTCGCGGCCGACAGCTCGTTCGTCACGGTCGAGTACCGCGCGCTGAACAACGGCACCGACGTCGTCGACGCCTACGAGATCTACTTCCGCATCGACACGGACCGCGGCCCGTTCTACCAGGAGATCGGCGGGACCGACCTCGGCGCGGGCGAGCAGGACGTCGGCACCTTCCGGAAGCGGCTCCTCGGCGCCGTCGCGCAGGTCGTCGTGGTCGAGGACACGAACATCGAGGTCAGCGAGACCACGACCGGCGGGACCACCCGCTAGCCGCCAGCGACCCGCTACGCCCCGACGACCTCGAACGTGGAGCCCGTGACGGGCTCCTTCCGGACCTCGATGCGGACCGGGAACGCGTCCTTGATCTCGTCGAGGTGCGTGATGACGAGGATCGTCTCGAAGTCGTCCTGGATGGCGCGGATCGCGCCGATGAGCCGCTGGAGGCCCTCGGCGTCCTGCGTCCCGAACCCCTCGTCGATGACGAGCGTGCGGATCTGGGTCCCGGACCGCTCCGCCAGCATCTGGCTCAGCGCGATCCGCAGCGCGAAGTTGACCCGGAAGGCCTCGCCGCCGGAGAACGTCTCGTAGGAGCGCGAGACGCCCTGGTCGTCCGTGATGCGGATGTCGAGGGTCTCCTTGGTGCCCCCGCCGGTCTTCTTGTCCTTGAGCGTCTCGAGGGCGACGCGGGTCCGCCCCCGGGTGAGGCGGTCGAGGAGGGCGTTGGCCCGGGCCTCGATTTCCGGGAGCGTCTCCTCGATGATGAGCGACGGGATCCCGTTCTTGCCGAAGGCCCGCCGGAGGTGGCCGTAGAGGGCGCGCTGCTTTCTGACGTCGCGGAGCTCGGCCTTGACGTCGGCGCGGCGCTGGCGGTCCCGGGCGGCGCGGTCGAGGCGCTCCGTGAGG
>CAXRFJ010000378.1:0-2136 GCA_964229475.1 Rubrivirga sp. | reverse complement strand
CGGGACGGGCCCTAGCGGACCCGCAGCGCGTCGGCGATGACGACGTAGCCGGAGGAGGCCCAGCGGGAGAGGACCACCTTGTTCCAGCCCGACGTGAAGCTGTACGTGCCGAGCGTGTTCCACTTGCCGCCGTTCGACTGCATGTTCGCGTACTCCGTCGCGAGCTGCGAGCCCGAGGCGTTGTACACGATGAACGGCGCGCTCGGCGAGCGGTTGGTGCCGGCCACCCACCACGCGTCGATGGTCTTGGTGCCGCCGCTGGGCAGGTAGAACCAGAACGTCGCGCCGTCGGAGACCGAGGCCGTCTGGGCCCACCAGTAGCCCGTCTCGTAGTCGGTCGAGTGGCTCGAGGCCGTCCAGTTCGACGACGTCTGGATGTAGCCGACGTTCGTGTCGTTGAGGCTGTTGTTGCTGTCGATGATGATCTCGGAGCCGCCGCCGCCGCCGCCGGTCCCGCACTCGGAGTTGATCCGGTTGAGGTAGTCGGTCCAGGGCCAGTTCGGGCCCGGGTCGGTGCGGTTGTAGGGCTGGAGCTGGCCGTGGCCCACGAAGTGGTACACGTCGCGCGGGATGCCCCAGTCGTCGCTGATGTCGCAGCCGAGCTCGGCCGAGGCCTGGATCTGGCCCGTCGGGAACGACGACTGCGAGGCGTAGCCGGCGTGCTCGATGCCGATCGTGAAGTTGTTCGACGACTGGCCGTTCTTGGCGCAGTCGGTGTTGCCGTTGAGCGAGCAGTCGTAGCTGGCGCCGATGTGCCACGCCTTCTTCGACTCGAGGACGAGCTGCGAGATCTCGCTCCCGGACTCGTTGACCACGTAGTGGGCGCTGACGCCGGCCTGCGAGTTGGTCAGCCAGCCCCAGCAGCCGGCGTAGGTCCCCTCGCAGGTGTGGACGATGACCATCGACGGGTCCGTCCCGGACGGGCGCGAGCTGTAGTTCGGCGAGGCCCGCCAGATGGCCGGGCCGTAGTCGGCGCTCATCGAGCGCGTCTCGACGGCCTCGGGCACGCCGCGGAGCTCGGCCGCCGCCACCGGCGCCGCCTCGATCCGCCCGACGACGCGGCCCTCGACGGTGACCTCGGCGCCCGTGGCGAGCACGGCGTAGACGCCGTCGCGGGCGTAGACCGCCTGCGCGGCCGGCGTCTCGACGCCGCTGTAGCGGACGACGAGGTCGCCCCAGTCCTCGAGCGAGGCGCGCGCCGCGCCGTCGGCGTCGGCCCAGGAGCGGAGGAGCGCGGCGGCGGCGCGGACGTTGGCGGCCGCCTCGGTCCGGGCCTGGGGCTCGGTCACGCCCGCCAGCCGGGCGCCCTCGCGGAGCCGCTCGCCCCGGAGCGCCATCACGCCGAACGCCGGCGCGACGCCCTCGAACTCCTCGTGGCCCTCGACCATCTCCCACCGGGTCTCGGTGTAGGCGATGGCTTCGAGGAGCGGCGCCGGCACGCTGAACTCGGCGGCGGCGCGGGCGAAGACGGTGTCGAGCGGGACGAGATCGGCCGGGTCGCCGCCCTGCGAGGAGAGGGGCTGGTCGGAACAGCCGGCGATGGCGAGGAAGACGGCCAACACGGCCGCCGTTAGGCGTTGGGGACGAGGCATGGGGATGGGTGTGTGAGGGGCGGGCTCAGGGAGCCCAGAGGAGGCCCGAGTCCGGGCCGGGGGCGCGCGTGAGGCGCGTTTCGCGGGCGCCGTCGGCGCGCATGACGTAGAGCTCGGGGTCGCCGTCGCGCTCCGACACGAAGGCGATCCACCGGCCGTCGGGGCTCCAGGTGGGGCCGGCGCTGCGAGCGTCGGGCGCCGTGAGGGCGCGGTGGGCGCCGGTGGCGAGGTCGACGGTCCAGACCCGCGTGGCGCCCTCGCGGTCGCGCGTCGTGTAGGCGAGGGCGGAGGCGTCGGGGGCCCAGGCCGGCTCGCCCTCGAGCACCTCGAGCGCGCCGCCGTCGGCGCGGGAGGCGGTGAGGCGCGGGCGGGCCGAGCCGTCGGGCCGCCTGACGTTGAGCTCGTCGCGCCCGCGCTCGTTCGACAGGACGGCGACGGCGCTCCCGTCGGGGGCCCAGCGCGGGCGCCACTCGTCGCGGGGCGAGGCCGGCACGCGGACCGGGTCGGCGCCGTCGGCGGCCATCCGGTACACCTCGGCCTGCTG
>CAXRFJ010000377.1:0-10303 GCA_964229475.1 Rubrivirga sp. | reverse complement strand
GCCGACGTCCTCGTTTCTCCCACCGATCGATGACTGCCCGCCTCGCCCTCCTTGTCCTCGCAGCGCTCCTGGCCTCGCCGGGCGCGCGCGCGGCGGACGTCGTGTTCCGGTACCTGCCGGGCCGCGCGGCGCTCTCGACCGCCGTCGTCTCGAGTGGCGTCGAGGAGGGCCCGTACCTCGCCCCGCGCGACCTCCCGGCCCGCGGGCCGGGGGGCTGGGGCCTCCAGGCCCCCCTCGCGGCCGAGTTCGAGGCGCCCGGCTCGACGCTCCGCAGCGAGGCCGCCGAGCCCCTGTCGCAGCCGTTCGGCCCGCGCCTGACGGCCGAGGCGTGGGTGGTCCTGACCGCCGCCGCCGGCCGGACCGTCCTCGTCTCGAACCAGGTCTCCGGCGAGGGCACGTTCACGCTCGGGCTCGACGGGGCGCGGCCGTTCTTCGAGGCCCGCGTGGCCGGCGAGGCCCTCCGCCTCGACGCCGAGGTGGAGGTGGCGCCCGGCGCGCCGGTCTGGGTGGCCGCCACGCTCGAGTTCGACATCGGGACCCAGACGCTGGCCCTCGACCTCTACGTCGACGGCCGGCCGGCGGGCTCCCAGTCCCGGGCCCTCGCGGTCCCGTCGCCGTTCCCCATCGCCCGGCCGTTCTTCGTCGGGACCGAGGCCACGGGGACGCCGGAGAGCTACACGATGACCGGCCGCCTGAGCGGCCAGCTCCTCGCCGCCACCGTCCGCGACTACGTCGCCGACGCGGCCTACCTCACCTCGTCGGTCCCGTTCGACGGCGGCCCCTACCTCGGGCTGCCGGACTACCACGACTACCCGCTCTCGGCCGGCCTGATGCCGATGGACCAGCGGATCCTCGACAACCAGTCCACGATCCGCCACCGGTTCTTCGTCCCGTACGTCAACGACGAGTTCGTGCCGCAGGGGACGGCCACCCACGTCTCCGACGCGGCCTCCCTCGTCTACCTCTCGTACTACCACCTGACGCGGAGCGGGCTCACGGGCCAGCGGCGGTCGATAGTCGCCGAGATCGACGCCGAGACCGGCCACGTCCGCCGGACGTTCCGGCTCATGGGCGAGCTCGAGTTCTCCCACGCCGGCGGCATCGCCTACGTCGACGGCGCCCTCTACGTGTCGTCGGCGGGCACGCTGGAGCGGTACCCGCTGCCGGCCTACGACCCGGACGCCTCGCCCTACGCCGACCTCCCCGCGGACCCGACGGGGACGATCTCGGTCTACGGCCGGGCCTCGTTCGTCTCGGCCCACCGCGACACGTTGTGGGTCGGCGATTGGCGCCCGTCGGGCACGGAGGCGCCGTACCTCTACGCCTACCCGCTCGGCGCCGACGGCCGGCCGGCCGGCGGCGAGCCGGCCATCTACGCGCTCCCGCGGAGCGTCCAGGGTGTGGACCTGTTCGACGTGGGAGGGCAGACCTACGTCTTCTTCTCCCGGAACCGGAGCCAGAGCCGGGGCGAGGCCGAGATCCTGCGCGTCCGCCGGGGGGCGCTCCAGCGGTGGTCCGAGCCCGCCATCGACAGCACCATCACGGTCCCGTACGGGATCGAGGACCTCTCGTTCTTCCCCGACGGCACGCTCTGGACCAACTCGGAGTCCGGCGCCGACTACTACCAGCGGAGCAGCAGCGCGTGGCCGGTCTTCTACCCGTTCGTGTACAGCCTCCCGGCGGAGGCCGTCCTGGGCGTCCCGTTCGAGACCGGGCGCGCCGACGCGCCCGCGGGCGGGCGGGTCGGCCTCGGGGCGGCGCCGAACCCGTTCCGGGGGCGGACCACGCTGACCCTCGACCTCGCCCGGGCCGGCGTCGCCCGCGTCCGCGTGGTCGACGCGCTGGGCCGGGAGGTGGCGACGCTCCTCGACGGCCCGGGCCCGGCCGGGCCGACCGCCGTCGTGTGGGACTCGACGGGCCGGGCGCCGGGGGTCTACGTCGTCGTGGCCGACGCCGAGGGCGACCGGGCCACGCGGACGCTCACCCTGGCCCGGTAGGTGGTGACCGACGGCAGGTCCCGCTTCCCGATGGCCGCCCGGCTGGCGGTGCTCGCCGCCGCGGCCTGGGCCGCCGGCTGCGGCCCGTCCGACCCCGCCGCGCCGCCGGTCCCCGTCGTGGCGACCGTCGGTGACGCCGAGATCCGGGCCGACGACTTCGCGCGGAGCTTCGAGCTGGGGTTCCCGCACCTCAAGCAGGGGGGCGACCCGCGGCGGGCCTACCTCGACCACATGATCGCCGAGGCGGTGCTGGCGCAGGAGGGCTACCGGCTCGGCCTCGACACGGCCGCCGCCGTCCGCGACCAGCTCGCGGACCTGGAGGCCGAGCTGCTCGTCGAGCAGGTGTTCGAGCGGGAGGTCAACCGCCGCGTGTCGGTGAGCGACGCCGAGGTCCAGCGGGCGCTCCAGCAGGACGCCGTCCGCGTCCGCCTCCGCTACGCCCCGGCGGCGACGTGGGAGGAGGCCCGGTCGGTCCGCGCGGTCGCCGAGGCGGAGGGCTTCGACGCCGCGCTCGAGCGCCAGCTGGCGGCCCGCGCCGACGTCGCGCTCCGGCCCGAGGACTTCGTGACGCCCTTCCTGAGCCCGGCCGAGCTGCCGGCGCCGGTCCTCGACGCCATCCGCGACCTGCCCGTGGGCACGCCGTCGGCGCCGATCGCGGCCGGCGGCCAGTACCTCGTCGTCGAGGTGGCCGACGTGCGGCGCGAGCCGGTCGGCCTCGACGCCGCGGCCCGCGCCCGCGCCCGGCAGACGCTCGAGCAGGAGCGGGCCAAGGCGTTCGCCCGCGAGTACGTCACGGGGCGGATGGGGCCGGTGGGCCTGACGCTCAAGGGGCCCGCCTTCCGCGCGCTCACCGACGCGCTGTGGGCCTGGGTGCCCACGCTCGAGGCGCCGCCGCTCTCGCTCGCCGCGGCCCTCGCCGCCGACCGGAGCGCCGCGGCCGACGCCGTCCGCGCCCTGCAGGACGAGGTCGTGGCCACGACCCGCGACGGGCGCCTGACCGTCGGCGACCTCCTCGAGCGCTACCCCGCGCGGCGGTACCCGCTCGACACCGACGGCCGCGAGGCGTTCCAGGGCAGCCTGTACGACGCCGTCGGCCTGACGCTGCGCGACGAGGCGTTCACGGCGCAGGCCCGCGCGGAGGGCTGGGACCGGGCGCCCGAGGTGGCGGCCGACCTCCGCCGCTGGCGCGACAAGTGGGTCTACCAGGCCATGGTGGACTACGTCGCCGACACGCCGACGGTCCGCGCCGCCGCCCGCCAGCGGCACCGGGCCTACTACGACGGCCTCGGCCTCGCGCCGGCCGCCCTCGACGCCCAGGTCCGCGCCGACGCCCGGCGGGCGAAGGCCCGCGGAGCGCTGCCCCGCGTCGTCGCCGCGCTCCGCGAGCGCTACCCCGTCGCGGTCGACGCCGCCGCGCTGGCCGCGGCCGTGCCCGACGCCGACGCGGCGCCCGGCCTGCCGGTCCTGCTCTACAAGGCGCACACCGGCCGGCCGCTCTACCCCATCGCCGACCCCGCCTGGTAAGCCCATGCCGCTCCTCGCTCACGACCCGGGCCCGGCGAACCCGCGCGCCGCCCTCACCGACGCCTGGACCCGCGCGCCCGACGGCGCCCGGGGCCGGGCCCCAGCCGCCGCCGCGTGATGCCCCTCGACCCTCCGACGCGCCCCGCCCTCCTCGACCGGCTCCGCGAGACCCCCGGCTACTGGGACGTCGTCGTCATCGGCGGCGGGGCCACCGGCCTCGGCACCGCCGTCGACGCGGCCGCCCGCGGCTACTCGACCCTCCTCCTCGAAGCGAGCGACTTCGGGAAGGGCACCTCGTCGCGCTCGACGAAGCTCGTCCACGGCGGCGTGCGGTACCTCCAGCAGGGCGACGTCCGGCTCGTGCTCGACGCGCTCCGCGAGCGCGGCCACCTCATCCGCAACGCCCCGCACCTCGTCCACGACCAGCCGTTCGTGGTCCCGTGCTACAGGCGCTGGGAGCGCGCCTACTACGGCGTCGGGCTCAAGCTCTACGACTGGCTGGCCGGCAAGCTCGGGTTCGGCCGCTCGCGCCTGCTCTCGGCGGCCGAGACGCTCGCCCACCTCCCGACGGTCAACCCCGACGGGCTCCGGGGCGGCGTGCTCTACCACGACGGCCAGTTCGACGACAGCCGCCTGGCCGTCAACCTCGCGCAGACCGTGGCCGACCTCGGCGGCGTCCCGCTCAACTACATGCGGGTCGCGGGCCTGCTGAAGCAGGAGGGGACCGTGCGCGGCGTCGTGGCCGAGGACGCCGAGACGGGCGACGCGCACGAGATCCTGGCGCGCGTCGTGGTCAACGCGACGGGCGTGTTCACGGACGGGGTCCGGCGGATGGACGACCCCGGCGCCGCGCCGGTGATCCGGCCGAGCCAGGGCGTCCACCTCGTCCTCGACCGCGACTTCCTCCCGGGCGACTCGGCGCTGATGCTCCCGCACACCGACGACGGCCGCGTCCTGTTCGCCGTCCCGTGGCACGGCCGCGTCGTGGTGGGGACGACCGACACGCCGGTCGACCGGATCGACCTGGAGCCGCGGCCGCTCGACGAGGAGGTCGCGTTCCTCCTCGAGCACGCCGGCCGCTACCTCACGCGCCAGCCCACCGAGGCCGACGTCCTGAGCACGTTCGCCGGGCTCCGCCCGCTCGTCAGCGAGGGCGGCGGCAAGCGGACCGCCTCGATCTCGCGCGACCACTGGCTCCACGTCTCCGACTCCGGCCTCGTGACGATCGCCGGCGGCAAGTGGACGACCTACCGCAAGATGGGCGAGGACGCCGTCGACGCCGCGGCCAAGGCGGCCGGGCTGGAGCGGCGGCCGTCGGTCACGATGCACCGCCGGCTCCACGGCTGGCTTAGCGGCCCGCCCACGGACCCCCGCCTCGCCGTCTACGGCGACGACGCGCCCGCGCTCCGCCAGCTGGCGGCCGAGCTGCCCGGCGGGTCGGACCGCCTCCACCCGGCCCTCCCGTACTGCCGCGCCGAGGTGGTCTGGGCCGCCCGCCACGAGCTGGCGCGGACCGTCGACGACGTGCTCGCCCGCCGCACGCGGGCGCTCCTGCTGAACGCGCGCGCCAGCCTCGAGGCCGCCCCCGAGGTCGCCGCGCTCCTGGCCGCCGAGCTCGGCCACGACGCGGCCTGGGAGGCCGCCCAGGTCGAGGCCTTCGCCGAGATCGCGCGCGGCTACGTCGTCGGCGACGTGCCCGCCCCCGAACCCATCGCCGCCTGATCCCATGCCCCGCCTGCTCCTCGTCGCCGTCGCCGCCCTCCTCGGCCTCGGGCCCGCCGCGGCCCAGCCCGCCGTCGGCGTCGACTCGGCCCACGTCGGCCGGCTGGCGCTGTTCGTGCTCGCCGGCCAGTCGAACATGTCGGGCCGCGCGCCGCTGCCCGAGGCCCAGGCCGTCGACCCGAGCGTCTACGTGTTCGGCAACGACGGCCGGTGGCGGACGGCCGTCGAGCCCGTCGACTCGCCCGAGGGCCAGGTCGACGCCGTCTCGCTGGACGCGGCCGCCGGCTTCGGCCCGTCGCGCGCCTTCGCCGACTCACTCAAGGCCCGCTACCCGGGCCTCGCCATCGGGCTGATCCCGTGCGCCAAGGGCGCGACGATCATCGAGGAGTGGCACACGAGCGTCGACGACGCCTCGCTCTACGGCTCGTGCCTCAAGCGCGTCCGCGCCGCCGAGCCGATGGGCGACGTGATGGGCGTCCTGTTCTTCCAGGGCGAGAGCGACACGAACAACCTGGAGACGCTCCACGGCTTCCCGCTCCGCCCCCACACGTGGGCCCGGCACTTCGCGCGCTACGTCCACGACCTCCGGCGCGACCTCGGCCAGCCGCGCCTGCCCGTCGTGTTCGCGCAGATCGGGCCCCACACGGCGCCCGACCGCTACGTGAACTGGGCGGCGGTCCAGGCCCAGCAGGCCAGCGTCGACCTGCCGCGCGTCCGGATGATCACGACGGCCGACCTGTCGCTCGTCGACCGGGTCCACTACGACGCGCCGAGCTACCGGACGATCGGCGGCCGGTTCGCCGCGGCTATGGCGGACCTCCTGGGCCCCGCGCCTGGCCTCGACATCCAGGGCCACCGCGGCGCGCGCGGCCTGCTCCCCGAGAACAGCCTCCCGGCCATGCAGCGCGCCCTCGATCTCGGCGTGACCACGCTGGAGATGGACGTCGCCGTCTCGGCCGACGGGCAGGTGCTCCTCTCGCACGAGCCGTGGTTCAACGCCGAGATCTGCTCGCGGCCCGACGGGACGCCGGTCCCCGAGCACGAGGAGGACGCCTACAGCCTCGGCCACATGACCTACGCCGAGATCGCCGAGTTCGACTGCGGTCGCCGCGGCAACCCGCGCTTCCCCGACCAGGAGGCGATCCCGACCGTCAAGCCGCTCCTCTCCGAGGTGCTCGCCCTCGCGGAGGCGCACCCGCGCCCGGACGCGCTCGGGCCGATCCGCTACAACATCGAGATCAAGTCGAGCCCGGCCCGCGACAGCGTGTTCACGCCGCTCCCGCCGGCGTACGCCCGTGCCCTCTACGACGTCCTGGCGCGCCACGGCGTCCTCGACCGGACGACCGTCCAGTCGTTCGACCCCCGCGCCCTGGAGGCCACGCACGCCATCGACCCGACGGTCACGATGGCCCTCCTCGTCGACAACGACGACGGGCTGGCGGCGAACCTCGACCGGCTGAGCTTCACGCCCGACATCTACAGCCCGCACCAGCGCCTCGTCGACGCGGCGCTCGTGGCGGACGCCCACCGGCGCGGCGTCCGGGTCATCCCGTGGACGGTCAACGACCCCGACGACATGGAGCGGCTCGTCCGCCTCGGCGTCGACGGCCTCATCTCCGACTACCCCGACCGCGCGCTCGCCGTCGTCGGCCGCTAGCCCCCGCCCGCCCGCCTCATGCCCTCGCTCCGCGCCCTGTTCGCCCCCGCGCCGCCCGCGCCCCGCCTCCCCGAGGACGAGGTCAAGCGGAAGTATCCCAAGATGCGGTGGCAGATCCTGGAGGCCACCTTCATCGGGTACGCCACCTTCTACCTCGTCCGCAACAACCTCGCGGTGGCGGCGGACACGATGGGGGAGGCGCTGCTGTACTCGAAGGACGACATCGGCAACATCTTCGCCGTCACGGCCATCGCCTACGGCCTGGGCAAGTTCCTGATGGGGTCGCTCTCGGACCGGAGCAACCCGCGCTACTTCATGCCGGCCGGGCTCCTGCTGAGCGCCGTCTGCAACTTCGCCTTCGGCTGGGTCGACTCGTACTCGGTCCACCTCCTGCTCTGGACGCTCAACGGGTTCGTGCAGGGGATGGGGTGGCCGCCGTGCGGGCGGTCGCTCGGCCACTGGTACAGCGTCCGCGAGCGGGGCGCGGTGTTCGGCGTGTGGAACGTGGCCCACAACATCGGCGGCGGGCTCATTGGCCTGATCGCGGCCTACAGCATCACCACGTTCGGCGGCTGGCAGTACGCGTTCTTTGTGCCCGGCGTGCTGGCGCTCGTCGGCGCCGTGTACCTGTTCTGGCGGCTCCGCGACACGCCCCAGTCGGAGGGCCTCCCGCCCATCGAGGAGTACAACGACGACTACCCGCCGAACGAGACCGAGGACCACGAGCGCGAGCTCAGCTTCCGCGAGCTGTTCGTCGACTACGTCCTCACGAACCCGCTCATCTGGCTCGTCGCGATCGCGAACCTGTTCGTCTACGTGGCCCGCTACAGCATGCTCGACTGGGGCCCGACGTACCTCGCCGAGGTGAAGGGGGCCAGCGTCGAGGGCGGCGGGTTCGGCATCTTCGTCCTCGAGTTCTCGGGGATCGCCAGCACGATCCTCATGGGCTGGGTCTCCGACAAGCTCGGCGGCCGGCGCGGGCTGGTCAGCTTCCTGTGCATGATCCCCGTCTTCCTCGCCTTCGCGGGCATCATGTTCGTGCCGGAGGGCGCGCTGTGGATCGACATGGCGCTCCTGGCGGTGATCGGCTTCTTTATCTACCCGCCGGTGATGCTGCTCGGCGTGGCGGCCCTGGACTTCACGTCGAAGAAGGCCGTGGGCACGGCGGCCGGGTTCGTCGGCCTCTTCGGCTACGTCGGCCGGATGATCCAGGGCAAGGGGATCGGGTACCTCGCCGAGTACTACTCCTGGGACGCCGCGCTGTACTCGATCCTGGGCGCGACGCTCGTCGGCATCCTGCTCCTCGCCTTCACCGTCCGGCTGAAGCCGCGCGGCTGACCCCCTCGCCCCCTCGCGCCATGACCCCCTTCCTCGGCGAACTCATCGGGACGGCCCTGCTCCTCCTCCTCGGCGACGGCGTCGTGGCCAACGTGGTGCTCCGCGGCACGAAGGGGGAGGCGAGCGGGTGGATCGTCATCACGCTCGGGTGGGCCATGGCCGTCTTCGTGGCCGTGTTCACCGTGGCCGCCGCCAGCGGGGCGCACCTCAACCCGGCCGTGACGGTCGGGCTCGCGGTGGCCGGCAAGTTCGAGTGGGCGCTGGTGCCGGCCTACGTCCTGGCCCAGCTCCTCGGGGCCATGCTCGGCGCGGCGCTCGTGTGGGTCCACTACCGGCTCCACTTCGCCGGGACCGAGGACCCCGGCACGAAGCTGGCCGTCTTCGCGACCGGCCCGGCCATCCGCTCGCTGCCGGACAACCTCGCCTCGGAGGTCATCGGGACGTTCGTCCTCGTCTTCGCCGTCCTCTTCCTCGCGGCGCCCGAGGTGGGCCTGGGCGCGCTCGACGCGCTGCCGGTCGCGCTCGTGGTCCTCGTGATCGGGCTCGCCCTCGGCGGGACCACGGGCTACGCCATCAACCCGGCCCGCGACCTCGGCCCGCGGATCGTCCACGCGCTCCTCCCGATCCCGGGCACGGGCCCGAGCGACTGGGGCTACAGCGCCGTCCCGATCCTCGGCCCGCTGGGGGGCGGGGGGCTGGCCGGCCTGGCGTATTGGCTGCTCCAGTAGGGGCGGAACGGCACCGAACAGAACCCGTTCAGAGTCGGCCGCTTAGCGAAAACGAACACGTCCCGTCCGGTCGGGCACAGCATCTCGAAACATGCAGCTTCCGGCTGAACGGCACAACCACATTCTCCGGGCGCTGAAAGACCAGGGGTTCGTGACGGTGTCCGGGCTCAGCGAGGTCCTCGACGTGTCGGACGTGACCGTCCGGCGGGACCTGAGCTTCCTCGAGGGCCAGAACCTCCTCCAGCGGACGCACGGGGGCGCGACGACGAAGAGCCTCATCGTGCGGGACCGCCCGGTCGCGGAGAAGGCGGAGCAGCACGCCGACGAGAAGCGGAAGATCGGCGCGGCGGCGGCGGCGCTCATCGAGGACCACGACCGCGTCATCCTCGCCTCGGGGACGACCGTGCGGCAGGTGGCCGTCCAGCTCGGGAGGCTGCGGGACCGGGTCGGCCTGAGCGTCGTCACGAACGCGATGAACGTGGCGCTCGAGCTGACCGGCGTGCCCGGGATCGAGGTCCACATGCTCGGCGGCGTCGTCCGCCACACGTCGACCTCGGTGGCGGGCCCGATCGCCGAGATGGTGCTCCGCCAGTTCTCGTGCCGCAAGCTGTTCCTCGGGGTCGACGGGTTCGACCTCCAGTACGGCCTGACGACGTCGAACGCGCTGGAGGCCCACCTCAACACGCGGATGATCGAGGCCGCCGAGCAGGTCGTCGTCGTGGCGGACGCCTCGAAGTTCGGGCTCCGCAGCTTCGGCCGGATGTGCGGCACCGAGCAGGTCCACCAGGTCATCACGAGCGACGCGATCCCGCCCGGCATGGTCTCCCAGATGGAGGAGTCCGGCATCACCGTCACGGTCGTCTGAGGGGACCGCCGGGCGCGAGCGCTCCGCTTGCCCCGTGGCCTCACCCCGAGGGCCGGCGCGTCGCGGCCGTCACTGGCCCGCGGCGCCTCTCCTCCCCGTGAGGGCGGCCGAGGGCGGCGGCGCGTCATCGAGCACCGATCCGTACCTCGAACGGGGCGGCCGGAAGCCCGTCCGCGTTGACGAGCGTCGCGCCCGTGGGGTGGTCTGCCCACGCGTAGCGGACGGCCGTGGGGGCCGGCGCCTCGGGGCTCCACACGACGACGCGGGCCCCCTCGATGGTCGCGTCCGCCCAGTGCCACCGGCCGTCGGCGTCGGCGAGCGCGAAGCCACCGAGCGGGGCGCCGTCGCGGGTGGTCAGGCCGCCCCCGACGTGGTCGAACGCGATCGCGACGCGGCCGCCCTCGACCTCGTGGCCCTCGTCGCGGGGCCCGGAGTACGTGAGGTCGGCCTCGCCGTAGACGAGGCGGCGGGC
>CAXRFJ010000376.1:0-8614 GCA_964229475.1 Rubrivirga sp. | reverse complement strand
CACTGTCCGGAGCGGCGAGGCCGTCTACCTCGGCGGCGAGGACGGCGCCGAGGGCGTCGCGCGCTGGAAGGAGGTCAAGGAAGAGCTCGACGCGCTCCGCCAGCAGGTCGCCGCTCACATGGCGAAGCCCGCCGCCGGCGGCCACCCGGACCCGGCCGCCGCCCAGGTCGGCCTGCCGGTCCGGGACCGGGGCTCCGACCACACGAAGTCGACCCTGTAGCTCCACGCGCGAGAGCGCCCCCACCATGACCGTCGGATCCCTCGGGCCCAACTCGGCCGACCTCGTCGAGTTCACGACCGCCCTCGCCCCGGACGAGCTCACGCGGACCTCGCGGACCGACTACGCCCAGCACCGGGGCGGCGACGGCGTGACCCGGCTCGAGGCCCTGGCCGCCCCGCCTCGCGAGGTCGAGGTCCCGTTCACGCTGGCCCCGATCGCGGGGGCCGAGGCCCCGGCCCGCCGGCTCGTCCAGATCGAGCGGCTCCGGACGTCGCGGGCCGTCTGCGCCCTGTTCCTCGGGCCGCGCCTGTTCGGCGAGTACGTCGTCGCCGAGGTCCGCGAGCGCCACCGCGACGCGGCCGGGCTCCGGATCGAGCTCGACGTCCGGCTCCTCGAGTACGACGGGTCGCGGTCCGGCGTGGCCACGGCCCAGCGCCGCCAGTCGGCCGCGAACGCGAACTCGTCGCGCGTGGCCGCCCGCGGGCCCGTCGTCCTCCCCGACTCCGTCTGACCCGCCCGGCCATGCCGACGATCGCGTTCCCTTGCGGCCTCGACGCCGAGGCCGCCCCGCTCCTCCTCCTCGGGCCCGACGGCGCGCCGACCGCCGAGGCCCGGCTCGCCCGCGTGCTCCAGCGCGTCGGGCTCCGGCTCGCGACGCCGCGGGGGTCGGTCCCGCTCGACCGGTCGTTCGGGCTCGACCCCGACGTCCTCGACGAGCCGCTCACGCGGGCGGCCCGGCTCCGCCAGGCCGTCGCCGACGCGCTCCGGACCGACCCCGACGTCCGGCTCCGGGCCGTCCACGTCGACGCGTCGGTCGGGTCGGGCCGCCTCGGCCGCGTCCCGGTCCGGGTCGAGCTGGAGGTCCTGACGGCGTAGGGCCAGGGCGCCGAGCCCGCGCGGCCGGTTCGGGTTGTTCGCGGGCGACGGCGCCGAGGCGGACCAGGTTGGGGCCGAACCTCCCGACCGACCCGTGGCTCGACGTCGCCGAACGACCCACATCGTCTTCCACACGGCCGCCGCCCACGGCGACCCGTCCGCGGCCGAGATCGACCGGTGGCACCGCCAGCGCGGGTTCGCCAAGATCGGCTACCACTTCGTCATCCGGAAGGACGGCACGGTCGAGACCGGCCGCGCCGTCGACGACGTCGGGGCCCACTGCAAGGACGGCGGCCACAACCGCGACGCCGTCGGCGTCTGCTTCTCGGGCCACCACGGCGACGACTACCACGGCGTCCGCGGCGAGGAGTGGACCGCGGCCCAGCGCGCGGCCTGGCACGAGCTGGCGGCCGGGCTCGTCGAGCGCTACGACGTCGCGATCGAAAACGTCATCGGCCACAAGGAGGCCGGCGCGAAGAAGGCGTGCCCCGGCGACCGCGTTGACTGTGACCGGGTCCGCCGCGACCTCGCACGCTACATGGCCACGCGCGGGAACGTGTCCGCGGACACGTCGGCCCCGCCCGCCTCGGCGAAGCCCCAGCCCCGGCCGCTCGTCCGCCGAGGCGACCGGGGCGGGCACGTCGAGGCGCTCCAGCGCGCGCTCCGCGCCGACGGGACCCACCTCGCGATCGACGGGGACTTCGGGGCCCGCACCGAGGCCGGCCTCCGACGCTTCCAGGCCCGCCACGGCCTGGCCGTCGACGGCCTCGCCGGCCCGGCCACGTGGGCCGCCATCGACCGGGCGGGCCTGTGACCGCCGCCGACCTCGCCCTCTTCGCCGTCGGCGGCCTCGCGCTCCTCGCCATGACCGCGGGCTTCGGCCTCGTCGTCGGCGCCCTCCTCGCCATGGCCGCCGAGGCCGGCGGCCTGGAGGGCTCCCCTCCAACCGCACCGCGCCGGCGCGATGCCTGAGACGCCCGAGATGGCGAGCAACCTCCTCCGCCCCGACGGACAGCCGGCCCGGTCGGGCCAGCTCCAGGACTGGCTCGCCTCGAACCTCCTCCCGGCCGTCGTCGCCGTCCTCCTCGCCGTCCTGACCTGGAACGTGAACCAGGTCAACGCCAAGCTCGACACGCTCACGGCCGGCCAGGTCGCCGGCCAGATCCAGGACACCCGGCACGAGGCCGACATCCGCGCGAACGCGGCGGCCACCGACCGCAACAAGGCCGAGATCGACGACCTCAAGCGCTGGCGCGACCAGCACGTCCACCGATAGGCACGTCCACCGATAGCCATGCCCGACCTCGTCGACCAGCCCTCCCCCGCGCCCACGCGGAAGGTCACCGCCGCCGGCCTCGGCGCGGCCGCCGCGACGCTCGTCGTGTGGGCCCTCACGGCGTTCGCCGGCGCCGACGTCCCGCCCGGCGTCGAGGGCGCCCTGGCCACCGTCCTCGCCCTCCTCGCCGGCTACGTCGTCCGCGAGCGGGACGCCGGCTCGACCCCGGGGACCTGATGCGACGGACGGCCCTCCCGCCCGAGCTCCTCCGCCTCACGCCGAGGGGCGTCCGGCCGCTCCCGGCCGCGGCCGAGGCCTACCTCCGCCTCGGCGTCCCCGAGGTCGAGGCCCGGCCCTCCCCGGCCCGGCTCGACCCGCTCCTCCTCGAGCTCGACCGCTCGCCCGGCGACGGGGCCACGTTCACGGTCGCCTCCCCGTGCCGGTACGACCTCGGCCGCGACGCCCGGCTCGACTCCGACCACGAGCGGTTCGTCGTGCCCGCCGGGGTCCGGACGGACCTCGCGAGCGTCGGCCGGGCCGGGCTCCTCGTCTGCTCCCTGTTCGACGTCGACCCGCTCGCGATGGCCGAGGCCGCCGTCGCCCACGACTGGCACCGCGCCCGCGCCGGGCGGGACGCCCACGCGCTCCGGATGGCCGACGAGGTCTTCCGCCGCGTCCTCGAGCTTGCGTCCGGGCTCGACCAGCGCGAGGTCGACCTGGCCTACGTCGCCGTCCGCGGCCACGCCCACTCCCTCGTCTACTCCGGGGCGTGGCAGCTCCTCGCCGAGCACGCGCCCCGGCTCGCCCTCGCCCTCCTCCGCCGCTACGCCCTCTGACCAGGGCGGCGAGCCCGCCGCCGGCGCCGGCCCCGTCTCGGGCCACGCGTCGCGCCGCGGCCGCCGCCGGACCCCCGAGCCCACGCGAGCCCCCACCCCCCGCGCCGTCTCCGCGGCGCTCCTGACCCTGGCCGCCTCGGTCGCCCTCTCGGCCCAGCCCGTCCGCCCCGACTGGGACGTCGTCCGCGTGGGCGTCGCCGACGACGAGCTCACGCCCGACGACATCGCGCTCCGCCTCGCCGCCGAGTCCACCGAGACGGGCGCACCCGAGCGCGCCCCGCGGTCGCTCCCGCTCCGCCTCGCCATCATGGGGTTCAGCGCCACCCCGCTCGTCGCGAGCGAGGCGATCAACGGCAGCGCCAGCGCCGTCCGGAACCGGTGGGGCTGGTGCGTCGACGCGAACGGCCGAGGCGGCCCGTGCCGGGCCCTCCTCAACGACTTCCACGCCCGCCGGACCTTCGCCCGCGTGTTCCTCCTCGCCGGCGTCTACTCGACGGCCCTCGTCGTGGCCTCCGAGGACCTCTCCACCAGCGAGGCGATCGCCCTCGTGGCCTCGTCCGCCATGGCCGCCAAGCTGGCCTACGACGTCGGGTACAACCTCGAGGACGGCCAGCCCCTGAGCTACGAGGGCTCCGTCGCCTCGACCGACCGGCTCGCCCGCGCGATCGGCGAGGACGTCGTGTGGTACGGGACGCTGGCCACGTTCGCGGCGCTCGAGTACGTCGCCGTCCGGGCCCTCCGCTGATGGCCGTCCGCGACCTCCGCCTCTCGGCCGACAGCCCGGCCCTCGTTCGCCAGCTCGCGCGCGACGGGCGCCGCCGCGTGCTCTCCGGTGCGCCCGCCCTCGAGTTCCTCCTCCGCGACGACTTCCTCACCGACGAGGCCGCCCCGCTCGCGTCCCCCCGGGCGTGCGAGCCGGGGCCGGGGACGCTCACGCTCCGCCAGCTCGACGGGGCGTTCTCGGTCAGCAGTGGGGCCCTCGTCTACTCGGCCCAGACCACCCCCGCAGGAGGCGAGCTCCAACTCGCGGGGGACCCGTTCGATCGCGTTACGGGCCGGACGCTCTTCCTGCGGACGACGCGGACGACGCTCGGGCTCGGCTCCTTCGGGTGGTGTACCGCGACCGTCGCGGGGTCGAGCGCCAACTTCCAGCCCTTCCTGCTCGACCTCAGCACGGCGACGGGCCGCTACTACACGGGGTCGCTCTACTCCGAGCCCCCGGACGTATTCGCGTCCGGCATCGCCCGCGAGTATGCCATCGCCCTCCGCTCGCCGGGCTCGCTCCTGTTCACGCGCCCTGTCGGCGGGACCTGGACGCTCGCGTGGGCCGAGCGCACGAGCACGGGCGGCCCGCTCTACCCGACCCTGGAGAACAGGAACGCGGCCGGGACGCTCGACGCGGTCCACGTGGCCGACCTCGCGGGCGGGTTCGAGACGGACTACGGCCTCGCCACGGACCGCCTCGCGGGCGCCGTGGCCCAGGGCGCGACCTTCGCGCACGAGGCTGACGCCGTCGTCGAGTGGGTCCACACGACCGGGCCCTCGTTCGGCGGTCAGGCCGTCCGGTTCCGCGAGCAGGACGGCTCGAACTACTGGCGGCTCTACACGGACGGCACGGACCGGCTCCTCCTCACCGAGCACGTCGCGGGCGTGGAGACGGTCCGGGCCAACGTCTCGGACGGCTCTGTGGTCAACGGGGCCCGCGTGGTCCTGGTCCTGACCGGGACGACGATCCGGGCCTACGTCAACGGGGCTCTCAAGATCACGTACTCCTCGGCCGCCAACTTCCAGGGGGCCACCGGGGGCCGCGTTTCGCAGGTCTCGTCGGGGACCCTCTCCGACCTCGTCGCGTGGCCCCGGACGGTCAGCGGCCCGGCCCTCGCCCAACTCGACCTGCTGGCCGGATGAAAGCGCTCGTCGTCACCGCCGTCGCCGACTCCGGCGCCCCCGACCTGGCCGGGCTCTCGGGCTGGGTCTGGGTCGGCACGTTCACGGGCGCCCACGCGCTCTACGTCGTCACGGCCCCCGACCTCGGGCCCGTCGAGGCCGAGACCGTCGCGGTCCTCGCGCTCACCGAGCCCACGGAGGGAGGCGGCGAGCGGTGGCCCGAGGTGGACCGACCCATCCCCGAGGCGGCCCTGGCCGCGCTCAACGCTCTGCTCGCGGGCATCGGCCGCCCGGCCCTCCCCGCCTCGGTGACGCCGCGCCAGGCCGCGCTGGCGGTCGCGCCCGCCTTCGACGTCGGGGCCTTCGACGTCGCCGACACCCCCCACCCCTGACGCCCATGCCCGCCCACGCCCCCGTCGCCGTCCCCGCCAAAGCCTGGACGCTCCTCGCGCAGCTCGCCGACGGCGAGTCCTGCACGGTCTCGAGCAAGCGGCCGAGGGAGGCACTGGCCGTCCTCCCGGACGTCACGATCGTCCGCGTCGCCCCGGACGGCGACGAGCCCGAGGCCGGCGCGGTCGGCGACCCCTACGAGGTCGGCGACGTCGTCGTGTACGACGGCCCGAACGACCTCTACGTGTGGTCGGACCGGACCGTCACGCTCGCCGTCGCCAGCTGACGTGTCCTCCGGCTCACCGACCGACGTCCCGAAGCCGGGCTCCGGCGCGTTCCTCGACCTGAAGAAGCGGGAGCGCGACTTCTGTGAGGCCTACCACGGCCGCGCGGACGGCGTGACGGGGTACGACCTGCTCACCTCGAAGGAGCAGGAGTGGGTCGAGAACTACTTCCGCATGGGCCGAAACGCGACGGCCGCGAGCCGGGCGATGGGCTATGCCGCGCCGGAGAAGCACGGCTGGCGGATGTCCAACAATGTCCATGTGCGGGCGGTCCTCGCCGAGCGGCTGGCGGGCCTCCGGATCGAGGCGAACGAGGTCCTGTACCGGATCGAGCAGCGGGCGACGGCGACGGCCGAAGACTTCCTCCGGTTCGAGGAGTACGAATACGTGCCGAGGGTTCGCGTGCCGCTGGCGGAGGCGATCGAGAAGGCGCGGGCCGAGCTGGAGGTCGAGCGCCGCGTCGGGAACGCCGAGCGGGACCCCGAGCGGGCGGAGCGGTCGAAGGAGCTCCAGCGCGCGATCCAGCGGCGAATCGACCGCATGGAGGTCGAGCTCGACGAGGACCCCGACGCGACGGCGCTCGTCGACGGCGAGCCCGAGACGCGGGAGCGGGCCGTGTTCGACCTGGCGAAGATGCGCGACGCCGGGAAGCTCCACCTGGTCAAGAGCGTCACGAAGAACAACGACGGGTCGCAGAAGGTCGAACTCCACGACGCGGCGAAGGCCGACGAGCTCCTCGGCAAGCACCTCGGGCTGTTCACGGAGCGGCTCGACCTCACGACGGGCGGCGAGCCGCTGAAGGAGATCCGAGTCACCGTCGTGCCGCCCCGCTCCAGGGGAGCGGACCAGCGAGGCGAGTGATGGGGTCCCCCGGCCTCGGCGAGTCGGCCGGCGGACCGGCCGAGGCCGGGGCCGTCGAGGCGGGCGTCCTCGACCTCCAGGTCACCCGGCTCTTCCAGCTCGTCTCGGACTTCCTCTTCGACGAGGGCCCGTTCGCGCCGGGCGGCGAGATCGGCCCGAAGAAGATCCTCGGGCTCCAGGGCGGCACGCGGTCTGGGAAGACGTTCGCGACGAACCAGGCCCTCCTCGTCGCCGCCCACGACCCGCGTGCGCAGGCCGGGCGGTGGCAGTTCGAGACGGTCCGGAAGGCGCTGGCCACGCTCCGCGCGACGGCCATGAAGGACTTCTTCGGCGACGTCCTCAAGCCGACCGGGCTCTACGACGACCGGCTCCACAACAAGACCGAGAACCGGTACCGCGTCGGGGCCTGCGAGCTCGGGTGGCTCGGGGCCGACCAGTCGCAGAAGCTCCGCGGCAACTCCCGCGAGGTCCTCTACGCCAACGAGGCCAACGAGCTCTCGGCCGAGGACTGGCGCCAGCTCCGGTACCGGACGTCGCTGAAGATCGTCCTCGACTGGAATCCCGACGAGCGGGTCGAGTGGATCGACGCCGCCATGCGACGGCCCGACGCCCACCTCGACGTCTCGACGTACCTCGACAACCCGTTCGCCCCGGCCGGCCAGGTCGCCGAGGTCGAGGAGGGCGCGCCGCGGTACCTCATGCCGTCGGGCGAGATCGTCGTCGACTGGGACCTCGAGTTCGACGGGGACGACCCGGCGTGGGATGGCGCCGAGCTCGTCGACGGCGACCCCGACGCGTGGCGCGTGTGGGGCCTCGGGCTCCGGGGCGTACACAAGGCGGCCGTGTACCCCGAGGTCGTCGAGGTCGACGCGATCCCGGACGGCCTCGAGGTCGTCTACGGCCTCGACTTCGGGTTCACGAACCCGAGCGCCGTCGTGGCCTGCGCGGTCGAGGACGTCGTCGGCCGCCGGCCCCGGCTGTACTGGGACGAGCTCGTCTACGACCGGAAGCTCGGGAACGCCGAGCTCGTGGCCGCGATGGACGAGGCGATCGCGGAGGCCGACCGCCGGCGGGACGTGTACTGCGACCACGAGGGCGACCGGATCCTCTACCTCCAGCAGCACGGGTACCCCAACGCCCAGCCGGCCAACAAGTCGGTCGCCGAGGGGATCGTCACGGTCCGCGGCTACACCCTCTGCGTCACGAGGCGCTCGGCCAACCTGCTCAAGGAGGCCCGGGCGTACCGGCGGAAGGTGGACCCGAAGACCGGCGAGGTCACCGAGGACGTGGTCAAGTACATGGACCACGGCGTCGACGCGGGCCGGTACGGGACGCACAGCCGGTGGGGCGCGAAGGAGCCCCCGCCGACGCCGAAGGTGGCCGGGCCGACGGCGACGGCCGGGCGCGTCCGCCTGCGGCACGGGCCGTCGTCCGCCTCGGGCGGGCTCCGGATCGGGCCCCGGCGGCCGTAGCGTCCGGCTCCCTCCGTCGGCCCACCGAGGCGGGCGGAGTGGCGGCTCGCTGGATCGGGATGTTCGCGGGCCGGGGGGCGCCCGGCACGGACCCTGGGGGCTCCCGACCGCTCCCCATGGGCCTCTTCGACTCCCTCGCCCATCGCTGGCTCGGCCCCGAGCCCGAGACGACGGCGTCGCTCGACGTCGAGCCGGCCCCGTCCGCCTCGGGCGAGGCCCCGGACCGGGCGCTCTCGGGCGTCGTGTCGGTCGAGCCCCGCTGGCGACGCGGCCTCAGCGTCGTCCTCGACGCGATGCCCGACGTCGACGACGCGCTAGCCGAGGAGGGCGACGACGTCTACCTCCGGATGGAGAACGACCCCGACGTCTCGGCCGCGCTCGACCAGCTCGACCGGCGCGTCCTCGGGCGCGACCTCGAGTGGGCCCCGCCGGTCGGGCTGGAGGGCGACCCGTTCGCCGTCGAGGGGGCCGCCTACGGCTCGCGCGGGGGCCGGTCCGCGCGCGACCTCCGC
>CAXRFJ010000375.1:0-2488 GCA_964229475.1 Rubrivirga sp. | reverse complement strand
CCCGCCGCGGGGGCTTCCCCGCGGGGGGCCGGGTCGGTCAGCCGAGGCCGGAGCCGGCGGGCTCGACGGGGAACTGGGGCCGCGGCGGCGGCTTCCCGGCCGGCTGGCGGACGGCCTCCCACACGAGGTGCTGGAGGTCGGGCAGGATGAGCCGGTTCAGGGCGAGGTCGACGGCGGCCGTCGAGCCGGGGCAGCAGAAGAGGAGCGTCTCGGCGTCGCCGTCCTCGGGCCCGTAGAGCCCGGCCGTGGCGCGCGACAGCATCGCCGCCGCGCCGACCTCGTCGTAGGACAGCATCCGGAACAGCTCGCCGAAGCCCGGGAGCGGCCGCCGGATGAGCCGGTCGGCGACCTCGATGGTCCGGTCGCGCCGCCCGATGCCGGTCCCGCCCGTCGTGATCACGGCCTCGACGCGGCCGGCGAGGTGGAGGAGGACCGCCCGGATGGCCTCGCCGTCGTCCGGCACGATCCGGTAGAACTCCAGCGTGTGGCCGGCTTCGCGGACGCCGTCGCACAGGAGCTTCCCGCTCGTGTCGTCGGCCTCGGTGCGGGTGTCGGAGGCGGTGACGACGGCGCAGGCGACGGGCGTGTCGCGGGCGAGCGAGCGGTGGAGGTCGGCGGACATTCGGGGCGTGAGCGCGGGGCCGCTCTCACCCCGCGTCGCCGCGGTCCGTTCCGCCGGGCTCCCCGAACCAGCGCGGCGGGTCGTAGCCGTGGCCGCCCCACGGGTTGCACCGGAGGATCCGCCACGTCGCCAGCACCGTGCCGCGGACCGCGCCGTACTCGCGGAGCGCCTGGACGGCGTACTCCGAGCACGTCGGGGTGTAGCGGCACGAGGCCGGGAGCCACGGCGAGATGGCGCCCTGGTACAGCCGCACGAGCCCGACGAGGGCGAGGCGCGGCAGCCGCCAGACGGTGGAGAGGACGGACACGGTGGGGGAGAGCGTGGGACCCGGACAACGGACCCCACGCTCTACGTCCTACGCCCTAGGCGTAGATCCCCCGCATCTTCAGCGCGCCGGCCACCTTCTCGATGGCGATCACGTACGCGCCGATCCGCATCGACGTGTCGTAGCGCTCGGCGGCGTCGTAGACGCGGTCGAAGGCGGCGCGCATCATCCGGTCGAGCCGGCGGTTCACGCGGTCCTTCGTCCAGAAGTAGCCCTGGCGGTCCTGGACCCACTCGAAGTACGAGACGGTCACGCCGCCCGCGTTGGCGAGGATGTCCGGGATGACGAGGACGCCATTCTCGGTGAGGATCTCGTCGGCGTCGGACGTGGTCGGCCCGTTGGCGCCCTCGGCCACGATCTTGGCCCGGATGGCGCCGGCGTTCTTGGCCGTGATCTGGTTCTCCTTGGCGCACGGCGCGAGCACGTCGACGTCGAGCGTGAGGAGCTCCTCGTTGGTGATCGTCTCGGCCCCGTCGAAGCCCGCCAGCGACCGGCCGTGCCCGGCGGCGTACTCGATGGCGGCGTCGACGTCGATCCCCTTCGGGTTGTAGTACCCGCCGGAGACGTCGCTCACGGCGACGATCGTGCAGCCCTGCTCGCGGAGGAGCTGGGCCGCCACCGAGCCGACGTTGCCGAAGCCCTGGACGGCGACCGTGGCCTGGCCCGGGCGCATCCCGAGGCGGTCCATCGCGCCGAGCGTCGTGGTCATGACGCCGCGGCCGGTCGCCTCGCGCCGGCCCTCGGAGCCGCCGATGAGGAGGGGCTTGCCGGTCACGACGGCCGTCTCGGTCCGGCGGGCGTGCATCGAGTACGTGTCGAGCAGCCAGGCCATGACCTGCTCGTTCGTGTTCATGTCGGGCGCCGGGATGTCCTTGTCCGGCCCGAACACGTCGAGGAGGTTGGCCGTGTAGCGGCGCGTGAGCCGCTCGACCTCGCCGGGCGACATCTCGGACGGGTCGCAGCAGACGCCGCCCTTGGCCCCGCCGAACGGGACGCCGACGACGGCGCACTTCCACGTCATCCAGGCGGCGAGGGCCTTGACCTCGTCGACGTGGACGTCGGGCGCGAACCGGATGCCGCCCTTCGACGGCCCGAGGACCTCGGAGTGGATCACGCGGTAGCCCTCGAACACCTTCAGCGTCCCGTCGTCCATCACGACCGGGATGCTCGTGATGTGGATCCGGGTGGGCGAGCGGAGGACGTCGTAGAGGCCGGGGTCGAGCTGGAGCAGCTCGGCGGCGACGTCGAACCGCTCCATCATCGACTGGAACGGGTTCTCTTTGTCGACGGGCGGGGCGGGCTCCTGGTAGATCGCGCGGCTCTCGACGTCGCGCTTGAAGGGGGTGGTCGGCATGGCGTCCCGGCGAACCGGGGATGGCGGGGGGAGGGGGCCCGAAAGGTAGGAGGCGGAAGCGCTTCCGAACGGGCTGGGGGGCAAACTACCCCGCCTATCGGCGGGCACGGCGCTCCGTTCCGTCTCCGCGAGGCGTTCACGCGGGGCTCGCTGCACTGGCGGGGATGGGGGATGGGGGATGGGGGAT
>CAXRFJ010000374.1:0-10292 GCA_964229475.1 Rubrivirga sp. | reverse complement strand
GATCGTCCGCTCGGCGAACCGGCGCGCGAGGCGGGCGCCGGGGCCGTCGGGCGCGCCGGCGGGCCGGGCGCTCACCGGGCCGTCGCCAGCCGGTCGCGGCGGGCGGCGTAGGCGTTCCGCAGGAGGACGCCGAGCTTCCGGGACAGCGGGACGGCCGCGCGCCGCGAGAGGTTGTCGTAGCCGTTGGAGCGGACGCCGTTGAGGAACTCGCGGTACATCCGGGCGGCGCCGCGGATGCCGGGCTGGGCGCGGCGCCGGAGCCGCGGGATGGCCGCGCCGCCCTCGTCGTAGAGGCGCTCGGCGTCGCGCCTCAGCGACTCGCAGAGCGCGGCGTAGGCGTCGGGCACGGGCGGGCCGGCCTCCACCATGCGCCGGACGTCGAGGCCGCGGGCGTCGAGCTCGTCGGTGGGGAGGTAGCACCGCCCGAGGTCGCGGCAGTCCTCGCCCACGTCGCGGAGGATGTTCGTGATCTGCATCGCGTTGCCGAGCGCCCGGGCCGGCGCGTCGAGGCGGGCGCGGTCGGCCGGGTCGCGGACGAGGAACGGCAGCATCGCGGCGCCGACGGAGCCGGCCACGAGGTCGGCGTAGGCCAGCAGGTCGGCCCGGGTCTCGACGGCGCGGCCGCGGAGGTCCCAGCGGGCGCCGTCGAGGAGCTGGCGGAGCGGGAGCGCCGGGAGGTCGTAGGCGGCGTGGACCTCGGCGAGGCGGCGCCAGAGGAGCGCGTGCGGGCCGGCGGGCGGCCGGCCCGCGAGCGTCGCGGCGAGCGCCGCCTCGAGGGCGTCCACCGCGGCGAGCGCGCGGTCGGGGCCGATCTCGAGCGCGCGCTCGTCGGCCAGCGAGTCGACGGTCCGGCAGTACCGGTAGAGCGTGGCGACCGGGCGCCGCTCGGGGCGGGGGAGGAGCCGCGTCGCGAGCGAGAACGTCCGGCTGTGGTGGCGGAAGGCGCGGCGGAGGTAGCGGTCCTCGTCGCGCCGCGACGCGCCCGCGGGCGGGGCCGTCGGCGCCTCGAAGCCCGTCCGGGCGGCGGGCGCGAGCGCCGGGAGCAGGGGCGTCGCGACCTCCATCAGGCCACGGCGACGGCGCGGCCCGCGCCCGGCGACCGCCAGCGGACGAGGCCGAGGGCGAGGGCGAGCGTCACGATCCCGATCACGCCGGCGCTCGGGAGGCCGTACAGCAGGCAGATCGCGATCGGGAAGAGCACGTTGACCGCGTACACCACGGGCGCCCACCGCTCGACGAACGCGCTCGGCGCCGGCCGCATCCCGCCCAGCAGGTCGAACGCGAACGCGATCGCGGCCGACGTGACGGCCCAGCCGACCCAGTTCACCCACGGCATCCCGTAGAACGGGCCGCCGCCGGGGTACTCCCAGAACACGAACGTCCCGCCGCCCTGGTTCATCGCCGGGTCCAGCGAGACGTCCCACACGATCATGAACAGGGCCGTGCCGAGCGCGCGCGCGACCCGGCCGCCGCCGAGGCGCCCCGCGAGGTCGTAGCTCAGCACGCCGAGCGCGTACCAACTCGTCGGGATGAAGTACGGGACGTCGCCGAGGATCTTCGCCCCGAGCCGGTCGGTGTAGAAGTACTCGCCGAAGGGGACGCCGAAGTTGGTCCCCAGCAGCTCCGACGACGCGCCGATCACACTCGCCGCGAGCAGGAAGAGGAGCGAGCGCCGGACGCCGAGGTCTTCCCAGTAGAGCCCGAGCGTGACGACGGGGAGCAGCGCCATGTACGTCCACGTGGGCGCGGCGACGAGCGACTCGTAGTAGGGCAGGAAAAAGTCGCGGACGGGCCCGATGTAGAGCGACAGCGTCCCGAGGACCGCGAACGCGATGGTCGCGGCGAACAGGCCGAACGTGAGGCGAAAAACGCGGCGCGAGGTCATGCGCGGGGCGCGGGGGAGCGGTGGAGGGGCGCGGACGGCGCTAAGATCGTCGCCGTTCCTGTCGTGAACCTCCAGAGTCCGCCGTGACGGCCGTCCGCCCGCCCGAGGTCGCCCCCCGCCTGGAGTACGCCGCGCTGCTGCTCGCGGCCGACCGGGTCGTCCTTGCCGACACGTTCCCGTTCTCCCGCCAGGGCGGCCACAACCGGACCCGCATCCGGACCGGCCAGGGCCGCCAGTGGCTGACGGTCCCGCGCCGCCACGCCGGCCTCGGGCAGCCGCTCGCCGCGGTCGAGGTGGTCGACGACGGCTGGCGGCGGCGCCACGCCCACGCGCTCCGCGCGGCCTACGGGCTCGCCCCGTTCTACGAGCACGTCGCGCCCGAGTGGGACGCCGTCCTCGCCACGCCCGGCTCGCTGGCCGACGTCGCCGTCGCGTCGGTCGCCTTCGCGGCCCGGTGGCTCAAGGCGCCCGCCGAGATCGTCCGGGCCTCCGAGCTTCCGGGGGCGCCCGGGTCGCTCCGCGGGGTCGCCGAGGCGGCCGGGGTCGCGACGCTCCTGACGCTCCCGGAGTCGGCCGCGAGCGACCGCCGGTCGGTGCCGCCGGGCGTGGACGTCCGCGTGCTCCAGTTCGAGGAGCGGGAGCGCCGGCAGACGCACGACGGGTTCGTGGCCGGCCTCGGCCTCCTGGACCTCGTCATGAACCACGGCCCGCGGTCGGGGGACGTACTCCGGGAGAGCGTCGTCGGGATCGAGGAGGGGAGGGGCTGACGGTGCCTCGGCCTTTCTCCGGTGTCATCCGTCGACTCGGCCCCGCCCTCCGCTCCGCTCAGGACGACCCGTCTGGGGTGAGGCGCTCGGCGTCCATCGCGCCTCCCGCGAGCCGGTCCAGCAGGAACACGTGGTCGCGGACGACGGCCTTTAGGAACGCCTCGGGCGGCATCGGGACCGGCTCCATCCCCAGTCGACGTTCGACGGCGGCCTTGGCGCGGCGGGCGAGCGCGACGGCCCGCGCGTCGCGCGACGACAGGCGGAGGCGGACGAGGACGGCCCGGAGCGTCCGAACGTCGGCGTCGGTGAGGCGCTCGGCCTCGGGGAACTCGGCGACGTGGCCCTCGGGGGCGCGGGGGTAGAGGACCTCCTCGAGCCGCACGCGCCGGCGGCGGCGGACGACCGTCGTCCCGGCCGCGAGGTCGCCGAGGCGCTGGGACTTTTTCGTCAGCGCGACCGTCGCCACGGCCACGACGCCGCTCGACGCGGTCACGTCGAGGAACCGGAGGAGCCACCGGAGGAGGTACTGCCCGAGCGTCGGCTGGGCGCCGTCGACGCGGGCGACCTGGGTCTTGAGGAGGAGCTTGCCGGGCGTCCGCCCCTCCAGGAAGACCTCGAAGGCGAGGTGGTAGAGGAACGGCGGCAGGACGTACACCACGAGGATGACGGCCGTCCCCGGGCTGATGTCGAGGGCCGCCAGGACCACGGGCACGAGGATCCACCACGCGATGACGATCACGCCGTCGGCGAGGGTGGCGAGGATCCGCTGGCCGAGGCTCGCCGGCTCCAGCGCGAGCGGGACGTTCTGGGCCGTCCGGATGTCGAGCGAGAGGTCCATGCCGGAGGATAGCGCCGCCGCCGGCCGGCTCACCGGCGCAGCCGGTACACGGCCCAGCGGTCGGTGGCGAACACGGGGGCGCCGGCGGGCGGTGTGGGGGTCAGGGCGCGGTCGATGAGGGCGTAGTCGGCGTCGAAGGTGTCGGCGAGGGCGGCCCACCCGGCGGGCGTGTGGGCGGCGTACGCCGAGTCGAGGGACGCCCGCCAGGCGGTCACGGCGGCGAGCCCGCCGCTGCGGTCGGGGAGGTCGGTCGGGGCGACCGTGAGGATCCGCGCGAGCCACCGGTGCATGGCGGCGTCCCGGAACGTCGTCGGCTTGAAGTTGACGGCGGCGGCGCGGCGGGCGTGGACCCGGAACGTCGTCGTGGTCGGGGGGACGAGGACGACGGCGTCGCGCGGCGTGTGGGTGGCGATCCAGCGCTCGGCGGGGTAGACGTCGGACGTGCGGTGCGCCCGCGGCCCCCACAGCGCGCCGGGCCGCCCGACGTCGGCGATCGTCATAGAAACCGTTATTGCAACCAACAAAACCACGCCCGTCCAGGCGAGGCGAGGGCGGTCGACCCCGCCCTCCGCCCACGCCCGCCAGCGGGCGGGGGACAGGGCGACGACCGCGCCCGCCGCCCACGTCAGCAGGAGGAGCTTCGCGACGAGCGTCAGCCGGAAAAATGGCATCTTGGCGACCGTCAGGCTCTCGGCGCCCTCGGTGCCGATCACGTAGACCGCCACGAGCCCGGCGATCACGGCCAGCGTCCGCCCCGCGGACCGGAGGTGCTGCGGACGGAGCGGCGGCCTGGGCTCGCCCACCTCGGTCGCGCCCGGGGGGAGGCTGGCTCTCGTGCGGAGGACGGCGAGGCCGGCCAGGCCGGCGGCGATCAGGACCACGGACCGGACGAGCGTCCCGAGCGGCTGGGCCGACCCCAGGTAGTGGTGCGCCTGCCGCAGCCACGCCGTCACGAAAAACGTCGAGCGCCCGTCGTCGGGGACCGGCTCGGCGCCCACCTGCGTGAGGAGCGTCGGGACGAGGAGGGGGGAGGCGACGGCGAACACGAGGGCGCCGAACGCGACCGCCCGGCGGAGCGCGCCCAGAGCGTCGCCGTCGGCCATCCGCCAGAGGGCGACGAGGCCGAGCAGGAGGCCGAGCTGGAGCCCCATCAGCGGCTGGACCCACGCCGTCACGCCGAGGAGGACGGCGGCGAGCGCCCAGCGGTCCTCGAAGAAGACGGCGACGGCCCAGAGCGCGGGCGCCCACGCGATCGACTCGGGCGCGTACGTCGCCGACCATAGCGCGTTGCTCCCGGGCGTCCAGTACTGCGTGGCGATGGCGGCGAGGACGGCCAGCGTCGCGGCGGTTCGGCTCGGGACGAGCGACAGGGCCAGCCGGAACGCGGCCGCGCAGACGGCCGCCCACGCGACGACGCTGAACGTGAACACGGCGACGGGCGGCGGCACGACGAGGCACGCCGCGCGGAGCGTCCACAGCCACACGAAGCGGACGCTGAACGCCTGCTCCTCGGCCAGCAGGTACGGGTCGCGCGGGTAGAGCGACGGGTCGATCAGGCGCAGGAGCTGGGGGATCAGCTCCTCGTGGTCGCCGGTCCCGTAGCCGTAGCCGACGCGCCAGTAGACGGCCGCCGTCAGCCCCGCGACGGCGACGAGGGGCGGGCCGAGGCGGCGGAGCCGGCCGGTCATGCCGCCGTCTCGCGCGGGAGCGCCCGGGCGCGCCGGGGCCGGAGCCGGCCCAGCCGGAACAGCACGAGGTCGCGGAGGATGCCCGCCACCGACGCCGGCTCGGCCATCGTGGACGTGCCCCGGACGCGCGGCGTGAACGCGACGCCGACCCGCTCGATCGTGAGCCGCCGGCGGTGGGCCCACGCCATCAGCTCGGCGTCGATGAAGCCGCCGTCGCTCTGGAGGTCCGCCCGCTCGAACGTCGCGCGCGGCATGAGCTTGAGCGCGAACCCGACGTCGTCCAGCGGGACGCCGAGGAGGGCGCGGACGAGCGCGTTGTAGCCGCCCGAGAGGACGCGCCGCCGCAGCGAGTACTGCTCGCGGTTGGTGCGGATGCCGGCCACGAGGTCGGCGCCGGTCTCGACGAGGCGGGCGTGGGCCCGCGCCAGCGCCTCCATGTCGAACGGGAGGTCGGCGTCGGTCCACCCGACGACGGGCGCGCGGGCCGCGGCGACGCCGGTCCGGAGCGCGACGCCCTTCCCGCGGTTCTCGGGGTGGTGGACGACGCGGACGTGCGGGTCGGCCGCGGCGATCCGGTCGGCCAGGGCGGCGGTCCCGTCGGTCGAGCCGTCGTCGACGATGACGAGCTCCCAGCCGGGGTCGATGGCCGCGAGGGGCCCGCGGGCCTGGGCGACGGCGTCCTCGAGGTTCTCGACCTCGTCGAAGGCGGGGAGGACGAGGGAGACGGCGGGCGGCATGCCGGAAGATCCGACGGCGGGCGGCCGGGCGCCGGTCAAGACCGCGCGACTCCGCCCGGCGCGGCCCCGAGGCGGGCGGCCTCGGTGGGGGAGTGGGGGAGGTCTGCGAGTCTACCTTCCGGAGTTCGCCATCGAGTTTCGCATGCGCGTCGAGCAGACCCTCCGCCCCGGACAGCGCGGCACGCGCCGGTTCGTGGACCGCTTCGGCGAGCGCCTCGTGTGCGTGCGCTACCGGGCCGAGGCGGACCGCCGTGTGACGACGGTCGAGGTGGTCGTGGACGACCGCGCGTGGCGGCCCCGGCCGGACACGGTCGTCGGCGTCCGCGTGGTGTGGGGCGAGGCGGACGTCGCCCGGCGCGTCAAGCGGGCCGGCGGGACGTGGGACGGGCAGCGCAAGCTGTGGCGCCTGCGGGCCGGTGCCGTCCGGCGACTCGGGTTGCTGGGCCGGATGGTCCGGCTGGAGGGTCACCAGATGCAGAGACAGTCACTAGATTTGGTGACGGGTCACCAGATGTAGTGATCTCTCCGGCCGCATAATCACGGGTTCTGCGGCAACTCCGCTGTACCGAATCCGACCGCCGATGACTGACGTGCTCGAAGGGTTCAGAAGCGTCCCGACCACGTGGCCGGAGGTGAAGGAGCGGCTGACTCACGACGGCGAGATCTACCCGCACCTCGAACACGTCGCGACCGATGCCGAGCAGTGGCTCGCGGTCTACCGGAGCAAGTCCGAGTCATCAGACCTTTGGGCGGCGGAGTACCCCTATTCTGAGGCGCACGGCGGCGGGCCTCGCTGCTTCTACTCGGTTGAAGGGGACGACGCGGAAGCTTGGCTAGCGGAGGCAGAGCCGATCACGTACCGTCTCCGTCAGGAAGCGGGGTACTGGGTATGAGCCTCGTAGGGCCGTTGCCGCAGAACCCGCCACTGCAGGCCGACACAACGCGTCAGCGCTCTGGCCTCGTTCGACCACCAGCGTTTACGTTGCCTCGTCCAACCGCCCCACCGCGTTGTGCGGCTGAGTGGCAACCTGTTATGCTGCTCTCACCCCGGAGCTGACATGTCAGGAACTAGTTGCTCCGTAACTGTCCAACCCGTACCGTCCTAGGTCCCTGGATAGGCCCCAACCCTCAACACAGATGAACAGGATCGCGCCCGCAGTTGTGCTAACCGTTGCAGCTACTTTTTTGTCCGGCTGCTGGATTGCGGACGTTCTGACGAACAAGGGGAAGCGATACCCCCTCCCGGCTACCGCCCTCTACGGCCCAGAGGTCTGCGGCCAGAAGAGTTGTGAGCCAGGAAATGACGGAATCCCATTTCACTTTACGCGCAACCCTTACTCGCCACCTGTTCGAAGCACGACGACCCCAGACAGTGTCGCGCTCTATCTAATCGGTCACACAAGCAACAATAGCTACGGCAGAACACCATTCACCTGCTCTGACGACTCAGACGATAGTCCGTTCGACGCAAGCGATTTCGAGAGCCTCGGATTCGACGACGGGATCGATGTGAACTATCGTAGGTCTGAGACGCTTGATATCGATGTCAACGCAGCAGTTGAGTCAGACATCGATGCTATGCGGCAGGCTGGCCTGCTCCAAGGCGCTACCGGTGTTGAGGATCTGCGCGCAAAACTATCGAGCGCTTACTCGTCGCTCGACGAGTCCGTGGTGACTGTAACTGCCCGCTACTTCGAGTATGGCATCGAGCCTCACGAGTATAGAAACGTGTTCCAGGACGAGGACTATCCGGAGTGCTCCGCGATTATCCGAGGCGGAGAGCGCTTCATCACTGCCGTGGGCTTCATCTGGTACGACCTTGAATACGAGTCGTCGTCCGCAAATAGCCTCGTCGCTGAGGCTCAGTCGGAGCTAACCTCTAAGGGTATCAATTTCAACTTTGGAGCGTCGGTCCGGCGCACCGTCAACAAAGATCTCGACATCAGCACCGATAATGGTTTCCAAGTAGTGGCATGGAGAACTGCAGACGCCAGTCACTTCCGTAACCGTTAGCCGCACCCAGAGCAGCATAACCCGCCGCTGCAAGCCGACCCCAAGCGCGGGCGTCGTCGCTTCTCCTCCCGTCGGCGTCTCCGGTTCTTCGGTCATAGTCTCAGGTGTTTGCTTGGGGCGGTTGAGCGGCCCTCTGTTAGCCAGACTCCCCAACCTCCCTGCTGATCAAAATGAAACTGAGCCGATACCACCTCGAATGGGCCAGACTCATTGAGGGCAAGGACGTGGCTTTCATTATGGAGAAGCTTATTCTTCCCGTACTGGAAGCAAACCAGCACTATTACAAGTGCAAGCGCAAGATGGGAGACAATGCCGGTATATGCCAAGTGGTCAACGACTTTGAGCATTTTCTGGCCCAGTCGATAGATCCCGACTCTGACTGGACTAAAATGGCTGGCGAGTCTGGCTATCCTCTCTGGCTCTTGGGCGACCGCCTCGCTGACGACTTCAGCGAGATAATGCACAAGCGTATCAACGAGTATTTTAAGGGCACGCCCTACTACTCGAATGGCGAGACCGGATTCCGCCAAATGGAGTACGAACTCCATACGATAGCCCGGTTCGCAGAGGTTGATATCGAAGTGGAAGACTTCGAGATCAAGAGCCAGCCAGACCTCCTGGTCCATGATGACAAGGCGGACTACGTGGTTGAGATCAAGCTTCCAACTTCCAATCCCAGAAAGTCTCTCGGTAAAGCCTTGAGCCAAATACGAGATAGCGGGTACGACAAGGGTGCAATTGTTTTAGGGCTCGACATCGTACTTGCGGACCTGTCCACTCCCGAGGCTAAGCGTGCCCAGGTCACGGCTATCCATTCCGAGCTAAGCGATCTCATCGCCGAAACCAGTTTCGTGTGCTTTCTGGAGTTCTGGGATCGTAGTGAGGTATGCAGCCAACTCGCGTGGATCCGAGACACCGAGCTATATGACAGGGATGTATTCGCCTCCACATTTCATGCGCTCACGGGTGAGTTGCCAGAGTCTGGCTAACCCACGGCTGCACGCCGACGAAGGGCTCTAGCGTTTTTGCCTTGTCCGAACGTCGGCGTATCCTCCGCTCCGACCCTCCGTCAGCGGTCGCTGCCCTTCGCGGGTGAGCCGCAAACTGTTATGCGTCTCAGCCCCATCGCTATATCGCCGAAACCATGATCGTCGAAGCTGCTCGGGCATATTCCGATGGCAATGAGGGGCCTTGGCTTAGAATCGCCTTGGCCATAGCCGAGAGCACGGTTTCAACGCTTTACTCCGAAGCTGAATCACTTCGGGCGCACTTCGATCTCGATGATTCGGTCCTTGGAGATCACCTACTCGCATGGATTATTGATCCTGGCACGGTCCACATGGTCTCCTCCCTCAACAAGGATGCTGTGGCCAAGGAGTGGCTGGCTAAGGAGATCGCTAGCTGGTTGCAATCGTACGAACTGCACTTGCGCCGTATCGAGACGCACAGAGGGGATGACGTCGTTGATTTCGGGGACTCGCTATTTGGTTACGGCCCTATCGAGAGGTGGCGTGGTGGCGAAGAAGACTCTTACGAAGACGCCCCCCGGATGCTTTCTCTACACGAGAGCTTCAGCATCGATACCGACTCCGACTTCGTTAGTAAATGTATAGAAAAAATAAGTGACCACGACCTTCCTTCTGCGGTCAAATCGAAAAAATCCGTCCTTGTCAGGCCTATCGACCCCATACTTTACAGGGCGCTGATCGAAAATCCCGACCTGATGAAGTCGTTGGACTGGCGAGTATTCGAGACTCTTCTGGCAGACATAATTACCAGATTTGGATACGAAGTAGATCTGCAGCAAGGAACCAAAGATGGAGGAATAGACATTTTTGCAATCAGGAAAAGCTCGGACTTCGGAGAGCAGCGGCATTTAATTCAGGCCAAGCGGTGGTCAAACAGAGTCGGAGTCGAGCCCGTACGCGAACTGATGTTTCTTCACTCTCATCACAAAGTGACCAAATCTTGCTTGGCGACCACGTCATCGTTTACGAAGGGGGCGTGGGAATTGGCAAATACATACAAATGGCAACTTGAACTCAGGGACATGATTGGTATACATGAATGGCTGGTTAAGGCATCAGGCAATCTCGGAGACGCATAACCCACCGCTGCAGGCCGACAGCACGCTTCAGCGTTCTCGGCTCGTCCGAGCGCCGGCGCTTCCATCGCCTCGTTCCATCCGCTAGCCGCCAGCGTGCTGCGGCTGAGCGGTCATCTGTTCTGCGGCTTTGGAACGAGAGTACCCCCATGCGAAACGCGCTCCTCTGGATGGTCCTCGTCGTTGTGACCTTCGTAGTCGTCTACGGGACTCGGTACGTGTACCGATTCTACACGAGCCGAGAGGAGAACAAAGCGTCG
>CAXRFJ010000373.1:0-2483 GCA_964229475.1 Rubrivirga sp. | reverse complement strand
CCGAGCTCCAGGCCGTCCTCGACGCCTTCGAGACCGTCGGCCTCAAGCACGGGATCATCGCGCCGGGCGGCAAGCCCGGGCCGGCGATGACCAACGGGCAGGCGTAGCCCCGCCCGCCTCGGCGCCGAGGCTGACCGAGCCGGCGGGCGGCGGGCGCTAGCTTCGGGCGCCCCCTCGCTCCCCCATGTCTGACCTCGTCGTCCGCCCCGCCCGCTCCGCCGCCGACCGGAAGGCGTTCCTGGATTTCCCGTACCGGCTCTACGCCGACGAGCGGCACTACGTCCCGCCGCTCCGGATGGACCAGAAGAACGTGCTGGACCCGAAGAAGAACCCCTTCTTCGAGCACGGGACGATTGAGCGGTTCGTCGCCGAGCGCGGCGGCGAGGTCGTCGGCCGCGTCGCGGCCATCGAGAACGGCCAGCACCTCGCCAAGTACGCCGACGGCAACGGCTTCTTCGGCTTCTTCGACACCGTCGACGACTACGCCGTGGCCGAGGCGCTCCTCGACGCCGCCGCCGGCTGGCTCCGCGGGCGCGGCCTCACGGGCGTCCGCGGCCCGGCCAACCCGACCCTCAACGACGTGGCCGGGCTCTTGGTGGGCGGCTTCGACCGGCCCCCGTCGATCCTCCTCCCGTACAACTTCCCGTACTACCAGACCTTCCTCGAGTGCTGGGGCTTCGAGCGGGCCATGACGATGTGGGCGTTCTACGTCCACGAGGCGTACATCCACAAGGACCGGATGGCCCGGGGGGCGCAGATCGTCCAGCGCCGGAACCCGGGGATCACGGTCCGCTCGCTCGACCCGGCTCGGTTCGACGAGGACGTCGCGGCGGCCATGCGGATCTACAACCGGGCGTGGGCCGAGAACTGGGGCCACGTGCCGTACACCGAGCACGAGGCGCTCCACCTGGCCAAGGAGATGAAGCCGGTGATCGAGAAGGACCTGTTCCTCTTCGCCGAGCTCGACGGCGAGCCCATCGCGTTCGCGGTCTCGCTCCCGAACCTGAACCAGGCCCTCAAGCACCTCCCGCGCGGCCGGCTCGTCTCGCCGGGCCTCCCGAAGGTGCTCGGCACGTGGAAGCTGGGCGGCGTCTACGAGATCCGGATGGCGCTCATGGGCGTCCTCCCGGAGCACCGGAACCTCGGCCTCGACGCGCTCCTCATCCACCACACGATCGTGAACGGCCAGCGCGACGGGTACCAGGCGGCCGAGCTGTCGTGGGTCCTCGACGTGAACAAGCCGCTCATCAACGCGCTCGAGAAGCTCGGCTGCACGCGCGACAAGGAGTACGCGATGTTCGAGGCGGCGCTGGACGCGTGAGCACGCTCCTGATCGTCGGGGGCGGGCACGCGAGCCTGCCGCTCCTCGCCCGCGCCCGGACGCTCGCCGAGGCGGCCGGAGACGAGGTCGTCCTCGTCTCCGACCGACCGGAGCTGTGGTACTCGGGGATGACGCCCGAGTGGCTCGGCGGCGTCTACTCGCGCGCCGACGTGACGGTCCCGCTCGGGCCGATCTGCGCGCGCGAGGGCGTCCGCTTCGAGGTCGGCCGCGTCGTCGCCATCGACCGCGAGACGCGAGAGGTCGAGCTGGCGGACGGACGGCGCGAGCGCTACGACGTGCTGGCGGTCGACGTCGGCGCCGTGAACCCGGGCGAGGCGGGCGGGGTCGTCCACACGAAGCCGCTGTGGCGGATCGAGGACCTCGGCCGGTTCCTGGACGAGACCGCGGCCGGGTCGAGCGCTCGGTCGCTCGTGGTCGTCGGGGGCGGCGCGGCGGGCGTCGAGGTCGCGCTCAACGTGACCGCCCGGCCTGGGCTCGGCGCGCTCTCCGTCACGGTCGTCGAGCCGGGCGGGCGCCTGTGCGCCGGCCTCCCGGCCCGGTTCGGCGCGTGGGCCGCCGACGCGCTCCGCCGGCGCGGCGCGGACGTCCGCCTCGGCGACCGCGTCGCGGCGGTCACGGCCGACGGCGTCCGCCTCGCGACCGGCGCGACGCTCCCGGCCGACGCCGTGCTCTGGGCGACGGGCTCCGTCGGCCCCCCGCTCCTCGGCGAGGCGGGGCTGGCGGTGACCGACGCCGGCTTCGCGCGCGTCGACCGCGGCCTCCGGTCCGTCTCCGACGGGCGCGTGTTCGTGGCCGGCGACGCGGCGGCGGTCGCCGGCCACGAGGGGCTGGCCCGGATCGGGGTCCACGCGGTCAAGCAGGGCCCGGTGCTCCGCGAGAACGTCGGCCGCGCGCTCGGGGCGCTCGCGGTCGGGCGCGATCCGGCGGACGCCGCGCTCCGACCGTTCCGCCCCTACCCCATCGCCCCGCTCCTCGTCTCCACGGGCGGGCCGACGGCGTGGTGGCTGGCGGGGCCCGTCGCGCTCCACGGCGGGCCGGTGCTCCGCCTCAAGCACGCCGTCGACCGGCGCTGGATCGACCGGTACCGCGGCGGGGCGTCCTACGACGGCCGCTGGGACGCCCGGAGCGCCTCGGACCGGGG
>CAXRFJ010000372.1:0-6326 GCA_964229475.1 Rubrivirga sp. | reverse complement strand
GTCCGCCTCGGCACCGAGGCGGGCGGACCCGGCGGGGGCGCCGGGCCGTTGACGTCCCGTGCCCGACCCCGTCCTCCTGCTCCACGGCCTCGGCCGGACCGGCCTCTCGATGCTCCCCATGGCGCGGGCGCTCCGGTCCGCCGGCTTCGCCCCCCACGTCGTCGACTACCCCTCGCGGAAGCACGCGATCGCGCCGCTCGTCGACCGGGTCGTGGTGCCGCGCGTCGACGCGCTGCTGGCGGAGGGCGCCGAGCGGGTCCACTTCGTGACGCACTCGCTGGGCGGCGTCCTCGTCCGCGCCTTCGCCGCCGACCGGGCCGACGGCGACCGGGCGCTGCCGGACGGCTCGCGCGCCGTCATGCTGGCGCCCCCCCACGCGGGCTCCGAGGTCGCCGACGCCCTCCAGGACCGCGAGCCGTTCCGGTCCGTCCTCGGCCCCTCGCTCGGGGAGCTCGGCACGGACGAGGGCACGGGCCCGAACCTGATGGGGCCCGTCCGCGGCGTCGAGGCCGGCGTGATCGCCGGGACGCGGGCGATCGTCCCGTTCGGGCGGCTCTTCGACGGGCCGCACGACGGGCTCGTCTCGGTCGCCAGCGCGCACGCCCCGGACGGGATCACCGACCGCGCCGTCGTGCCGAAGACGCACGCGCTCCTCATGATGTCTCCCACCGTGATCCGGCTGACCGTCCGGTTTTTGCAGACCGGCCGGTTCGCGGCCCCGGGCGGCGCCTGAAACCGCTTTCGGAGCCGCCCCGTTTGTTCCGATCTGCACTCACGCCACGCGCCATGACCCGGAAGCACGCCTCGCTCATCGGCTGGGGCCACTACGCCCCCGAGAGGGTCGTCACGAACGACGACCTCGCCCAGATCGTCGACACTACCGACGAGTGGATCCGGTCGCGGTCCGGCATCGAGCGGCGGCACTTCGTGAGCGAGGACCAGGCCACGAGCGACCTCTGCGTCGAGGCCGGCCGCCGGGCCCTCGAGGTGGCCGGCGTCGACCCCGCGGACGTCGACCTCGTGCTCGTGGCGACGTCGAGCCCGGACGAGCTCACGCCGCCCGTCTCGAGCCGCGTCCAGCACCGGCTCGGGTGCGCGAACGCGGGCGCCATGACGCTCATGGTCGGCTGCACGGGATTCGTCTACGGCCTCGTCACGGCCGACCAGTTTATCCAGACGGGCGCGTACGAGACCGTCCTCGTGGTCGGGGCTGAGGTGATCTCGAAGAACCTCGACATGGAGGACCGCACCACATGCGTCCTGTTCGGCGACGGGGCCGGGGCCGTCGTGCTCCGGGCCACCGACCGGCCGTGCGGCGTCCGCTCGTTCGAGCTGGGCAGCGACGGGGCCCAGGCCGACGTGCTCATCGCGCCCGCCCCCGGCACCCGGATCCCGGTGTCGCAGAAGACGGTCGACGAGCGGACCCACTACCTCCGCATGGACGGCCGGGCCGTGTTCAAGTTCGCGACGCGGACGATGGGCGAGTCGCTCCAGCGGGTCATGGAGAAGGCCGGCGTCGGCGTCGACGACATCGACCTGTTCATCCCGCACCAGGCCAACGCGCGGATCATCGAGTACGCCGCGAAGCAGTTCGGGCTGCCGCCCGAGAAGGTCGTCATGAACGTGGCCGAGTACGGCAACACGTCGGCCGCGACCATCCCGATCGCGCTCTCGGAGGCGCTCGAGGCCGGCCGCGCCGCCTCCGGCGACACCCTCGCGTTCGTCGGCTTCGGCGCCGGCCTGACGTGGGCCGCCTGCCTGTTCGACCTCGGCCCCCTCGCCCTCGAGGCGCCCGACGCCGACGCCGAGGCGGGCCGCCAGGCGGCCGGCGACGGCGCCCCCGCGGACTCGGTGATCGACGACCGCGGCGTGGTCGAGGGCCTCATCGCGTGAACCGGAGCGGACGCCGGTGTCCGCTCGGCCTGACGGATCGGCAGCCGGAACCCGCCCTCCCGGCCCGTTCCGGGCGGGTCGGCCGCTCGGCACGACCTCTGCGAGGGCGTGGGCCCCACCACTCCCACCCCGCATGCGCTCGCTTCTCCTGCTGTTCCTCTCCGCCGGCCTCGCCGTCGGCTGCACGTCGTCCCGCTACGACCGCTCCGGCCGCAGCTACCCCGCCTCGGCACGCGCCGGGGGCCAGGGCGGGCAGGAACGCTACGTCGTCTGCCACAAGAACCGGAACACGCTGACGCTGCCGACCAGCGCCGTCCGCGCCCACCTCCGCCACGGCGACGACTTCGGCTCGTGCAACCGCCGCGGCCGCAACGACCGACGGGCCGATCGGCGCGACGATCGCCGGGACGGGCGCGCCGAGCGCCGCGACGACGACGACCGGGGCCGCGGGCGCGGCAACGGGCGAGGCCGCGGGAACGGCCGCGGCCACGGCCACGACTAGGCCCGACGGGCGGCGCCCGCGGAGACGCGGGGCCGACGGCGTCGGGACCGCGGGCGGGGCCTAGATTGGGGCTCCGCCCACCCCACCGTCCATGCGACTCCTCGCCGCCGCGGCCCTGGCCGCCCTCCTCGTCGCGCCCGCCGGCGCCCAGCAGCTCGACCTCATCGGGACCGTCGAGCTCCCGACCATCCCCCGTCCCGGCGCCGACGACCCGGACCAGCCCGAGCGCGAGGTCGGCATCCCCGACGTCGTCGGCGGGTCCGACGTCTGGGCGTACACGGCCAACGACGGGTCGGAGTACGCCATCATGGGCAACGTCGAGGGCATCGCCATCGTGGCCGTGCCGTCGCTCGAGGTCGTCGCCCAGATCCCGGGCCCGACGCAGAATGCGCCGTTCTACTGGCGCGACATCAAGACGTACGGCTCGTTCGCCTACGTCGCCACGGAGGCCTACGGCCCGAACGAGGGGCTCCAGGTCATCGACCTCCGCGGCCTCCCGCACCACGCCGAGGAGATCGCCGTCGTCCGCGGCGAGGACGACCGGCTCGTGTCGAGCCACAACCTCTCGATCGACACCGTCACGGGCTACGCCTACATGCTGAACTCGGACGGCAACGAGATCATCGTGATCGACCTCTCCGACCCGATCCACCCCGTCGACGTGTCGGCCGTGCCCGTCCCGGACTCGCACGACGTGTTCGCCCGGGGCGACACGCTCTACGTGGCCGAGGGCCGGAACCCGACGTTCTCCGTGTGGGACATGCGCGACAAGGCGAACCCGGTCCGGATGGCCCAGGTCTCGGTGCCGTCGCCCGGCTACGTCCACAACATCTGGCCGACCGACGACGGGATGTACGCGCTCACGACCGAGGAGACGGTCGACAAGACGGTCAAGGTCTGGGACCTCTCCGACCTCGAGAACCCGACGCTCGTGGGCGACTGGCTCGGCGCGAGCCGGCTCGCCCACAACGTCCAGATCGACGGCGACCACGCGTTCGTGTCGCACTACTCGTCGGGCGTCTACGTCCTCGACATCTCGGACATCGCGAACCCGGTCGAGGTGGCCCAGTTCGACACGCACCCCGACAACGACGACGCCGCGTTCTACGGCAACTGGGGCGTCTCCATGCCGACCCCCGGCGGCTACCTCTACACGAGCGACCTCGAGGGCACGCTGACCGTGCTCAAGTGGAATCCGGGCGCGCCGAACCTGTAGCCGTCCGGCCCCGGCTCCGCCGCCCCGCCCGCCTCGGCCCCCGCGCCGAGGCGGGCGGTCTCGTTCCGGGCCGGGCGAATCGGCGCGGCGGGTGACGGCCCATCCGCCGATCTGCCGTAGTGTGGGGTGGCCCCACCCCTCCCCTCCCATGACGACCCGGCTCTCCCTCCTGCTCCTCGCGGCCCTCACGCTCCCCCTCACCGCCTGCGGCGGCGACGACGACGGCGACTTCGACGGCGACGTCGAGGAGACCGGCGAACCCGGCATGTTCGGGCGGATGCAGGAGATGCAGAACGCCGTCGAGCGGATCCAGGAGCAGGCCGAGAAGCCGCCGGCCGAGCCCGTCAACTTCCGGACGCTCCGCGAGATGCTCCCCGCCGACGCCGCCGGCCTGCCCCAGGCCGAGGTCGAGGGCTCGACCGACGGCGCGATGGGCTTCTCGATCTCGCAGGTCGAGGCGAGCTACGGCGAGGAGGGCGGCGAGTCGGAGATCGACCTCAGCATCCTCGACTACGGCGCGATCCCGTCGATGGCCATGATGGGCCTCGGCTGGACGATGGCCGACATCGACCGCGAGTCGGGCTCGACCTACGAGCGGACGGTCTCGTTCGGCGGCGAGCGCGGCTACCGGAAGTACGACTCCGAGACCCGCACCGGCGAGTTCAGCCTCGTCGTCGCCGACCGGTTCGTGGTCCAGGTCGAGGGCTCGGGCGTCGACGACGACGACCTCGAGGCGGCCCTCCGCGCCGTCGACCTCAGCGGCCTCGCCGAGCTCCGCGACGAGGGCCGCCCGGACGCCTAGCCCCCGACCGTCTCGACACGGCGCGCGCCCGCGCACCGTCCGCGCGCTCCATCCCCAGCGCGCCGGCGGGCGCGGGCGTCTCCCGTGGCCGGGCCGGGTTCGAGCGGCCTTCGCCGGGCGGCGGAATCGGCGCGCGGGTCGGGACGTATCCTCCGAAACGCCTCCGCCGCCATGCTCGACTCGCTCCCCGACGCCGCCCGCGTCTGGCTCTTCCCCCTCGACCGCACGCTCTCCGACGCCGAGGCCGACGCGCTCCGCCGGTCGGTCGCCGAGTGGCTCCCGTCGTGGACGAGCCACCGGCGCCCCGTCCAGGCCGAGGCCGCCGTGCTCGCGGGCCGCGCGCGCGCCGGCGGCGCCGTGATCTCCGAGGCCGCCCTCAACGCGGGCGTCTCGGGGTGCGGGATCGACAAGCTGGAGCGGGCCGTCGGCCGGGCCCTCGACTCCCACGGCCTCGCGCTCGCGTCGCCCCTCGCGGTCACGGTCCGCGGCGCCGACGGCGGCTGGCAGAGCCTCCCGCGCCCCGCGTTCCGCCGGCTCACCCGGAGCGGCGAGGCCGGGCCGGAGACCGTCGTCCTCGACGTCACGGCGACGACGCTCGGCGACCTCCGGGCGCACGGGCTCGAGCGGCCGGCCGGCGAGACGTGGGCCGCCCGGGCCTTCGCGCTCGCGTAGTGGCCCCGGACGCGCGCGCGCTGGGCTCCGGGACGAGCACCGCCCGGGAGGTCCTGTTCGGGCTCGGCGCCGTGACCGTCCTGATCGGCATCGGGACGGCCGGGTACATGCTCATCGAGGGCTGGGCGCCGATGGACGCGCTGTACATGGCGTTCATCTCGCTGAGCACGATCGGGTTCTCGGAGGTCCAGCCGCTGTCCGACGCCGGCCGCTGGTTCACGATGGCCTACGCCTCCGTGGGCATCGGTACGTTCGCGTTCATCGCCACGCGCGTCGTCCAGCTCCTCGTCACCCACGACGCCATCCGCCAGCGGGCCATGCAACGCCGGATCGAACGGCTCTCCGACCACTACGTCATCGCCGGCTACGGCCGCCTCGGGCACCGGATCGCGCGGGACCTCACGGCCGCCGGCCGCGACATCGTGGTCATCGACCGGCGCGACGACCGGGCCGACCAGCTCGCCGCCGCCGGCATCCCCTACGTCCAGGACGAGGCCGAGGAGGAGGCCGCGCTCCGGGCGGCCGGGCTCGAGCGCGCCGCCGGGCTCGTCCTCGTGCTCCCGCAGGACGCCGCCAACGTGTTCGTCGCCCTCACGGCCCGCGAGATCATGGACGGCCGCGACCTCTTCATCGTGGCCCGCACGAACGAGCAGACGTCGATCAACAAGCTCCTCCGCGCCGGGGCCGACAAGGTCATCTCGCCGCTCGAGATCGGGGCCGACCGGATCGCGCAAACGATCCTCCGCCCGCGCGTCGACCGGTTCATGGAGCAGGTCCTCGGCGTCGACGCGCTCGACTTCGACCTCGAGGAGGTGACGGTCGGGGCCGGGAGCCTGCTCGACGGCCGGTCCCTCGCCGAGGTCGACTTCCGGCGCCACTTCGACGCCGTCGTCGTCGGCGTGCTGCGGGCCGCGACCGGCGAGTGGCGGTTCAACCCGGACGCCAAGCTGGCGCTCGCGGCCGGCGACGCGCTCATCGTGCTGGCGACGGCCGAGCAGATCCGGACGATCCGCGCCGAGGCCGCCGGCTCGCGCTAGGGCGCGCGCTCGCCCCGCCTCAACGCCGAGGCGGACGGGCTCGGCGCCGCCTCCGGGGCCGAATCGGCACCGTTCGCCGGGAGCAGTCCGGTCGGGACGGGCGGCGCCGACCGCCGGCCGTATCGTGCGCGGACTCGCCACGACGGACGTGCTCCGATTCCCACGCGCCCTCCTCCCTGCGCTCGCGGCCCTCGTGGGAGCGGG
>CAXRFJ010000371.1:0-8127 GCA_964229475.1 Rubrivirga sp. | reverse complement strand
CTCGGGCCTCGACGCCGACGTCACGACGGCGGCCACGACGAAAGAGGCCCGCTCCTACCTCGCGTTCACCGCGTTCGACGCGGTCTTCGTGGGGCCCGGCGTCGAGGGCGCCGAGGCCATCGGCGCGCTCCGCGACGTGCTCGGGCTCTCGACCCGCGTCGAGACGGTCGCGGGCCCCGGCGAGGTGGCCGAGCGGCTGGCCGAGGCCGACGGGGGCACGAACGGGGAGGACCCGGTCGAAGCGCTGGAGGCGCTCCGCGGGGAGCTGAGCCGGGTCGCGCACGCGCTCAACAACCCCCTCGCGGTCATCGCCGGCAACGCCCAGCTCGGCCTCGAGATGGCGAAGGCCGCGGGTGCCGACGCGTCGGTCACCGACGCGTTCGAGACGATCGGGGCGGCGGCGTCCCGGCTCGAAGCGCTGTTCGCCGAGGTCGGCGGGCTCCGGGCGCGGGTCGACCGCGCGCTGGGTCGCTGAGGCCCGCCCGGGGGGGCTCCAGGGATAATCCCGCGGAGCGGTGCGCCGGCGTCCATCGGAGCGCCGAGACGGAACGCCGGAGTGCCGGATCGGAGGCTTAAGGCCGTCGGGGCCGGGCCGATACCTCGGCCGTCACGGCGTCCGCGCCCTCCCCAAGCCCTCCCACCATGCCGTCAGCCCCGATGATCCCGGCCCACGAGCGCGAGCACGCCGAGCGCGTCGCCGACGCCCTCGCGAGCCAGCCCGAGTCCGTCCGCGAGCGGTGGGCGCGCGCCCTCGAGCACCTCGAGAACGCCCGGGTCTACGACGCCTACCTCGAGTTCAACGAGCTGTTGAAGGCGCCGCTCGGTCCGGTCGCGCAGACCCACGTCCAGCTCCAGGCCGTCCGCTGCCTCCGCGACGCGCCCGTCGAGCGGTCGAAGACCGAGCTGGCCCTCATCGACCCGCAGGACGCCTACCAGACCGTCGTGCTCGACTATCGGCTCGGCTGGCTCATGCGCCACCGGCTGATGAGCGTGGCCGCCGCCCTCCAGTACTTCGACCGCGTCCGCGAGGAGGCGCGCCGCCTCGGCAGCCGCCCGTGGGAGATCGCGGCGCTCCTCGAGAAGGCGACGGCGCTCATGGCCCAGGGCTCCTACGAGCGGGGCATCGAGGTCTGCATGCGCGTCTACAACCTGAGCCGGCGCAACGGCCTCGTCGAGTACATCCCGAAGGCGCTGACCTACAAGGGCTTCGCGCTCGTGAAGCTGGGCAAGCACCACGCCGGCGAGGAGGCCCTCCAGAAGGCCCACGAGCTGGCGACGCGCAACGAGCTGGTGGCCGAGCAGGGCCTCGCGCTCCACCAGCTCGCCCAGATCTACCACTACGACTTCAAGTTCTACGGGCTCGCGCTCGAGTACTACCAGCAGGCCCGCGCGACGCTCGACCAGGTGCCCGTGTGGCCGTCGCTGCTCGAGCGCGTCGACGAGGACATGGCGTCCGCGCAGCAGGAGCTCCAGGAGCTCGACATCGCCAAGATCCTCGGGCCCATCCCCATCAACAAGCTCCGCCAGGAGTACCTCACGAGCCTCGTCAACGGGTTCGTCGGGATCCCGGGCATCGACAACCGGAGCCAACTCGGCGAGCGGATCGGGCTCACGCGGCAGGCCATCCACCGCAACATCAACTCGTAGGCCGGCGCGGGGCGGCGGGGGCTCACAGAACGAGTCGTGCCAGGGCTCGGCCCCGTCCGTCCCGCGTCCTCTGCTTTCGGCGGTTGGCCCCGCCCGCGCCGCGCGGGGCGCGCGTCGGACGGCGCCGGGTCGGGCCGTAGGGCGGCGGTGGGGTACCGCGGCGCGCCTTGCTCCCGGCGCGCGGGTGCCGGTATCTTCGCCCCTCAGACGCTACCGACGCCTATTTAGAGTTCGTGCTACGCCCGCGCAGGCCCCCTGCGCGCCCTCCGGCTCCCCCCGCCTCCGGCCGTACGCACGCACCCTATGTCGCGTCTCGCACCCGTCTGTCTCCTCCTCGTCGCCCTCGTCGGGGCGGCCTCGGCCCAGGAGCCGGTCCGCTACGGCCAGACCGCGCCGCAACGGCCGGTCGTCCGGGTGGTCGAGACGGCGCCGGGCGCGACGACGTTCGAGGTCACGGTCGACTGGGGGACCCCGTTGGCGGACGCGGTCGAGCGGAGCGGGGGGGAGGCCCACCGACTGCTGGCCCTCGCCGTGGGCGGGCGGCCGCTCGTGTCGCACGAGGTGACCCTCGGGGCGGCGGTGCCGCCCGCCGTGGCCGTCGTCGCGTTCGAGGGCGACGAGGTCGCGCGGCCGGACGGCCTCGACCTGTCGGCGTTCGAGGGCGCCCCTGCGGAGGTCGTCTCCGTCGGCGAGCGGCGCCGCGAGATGGTGGGGAGCCTCGCGTTCCGGCTGCTCCGCGTCGAGGGCGACCGCCTGATCCGGGCCCGGCGCGTCGTGGTCCGCGTCGCCCGCCCGCCCGTCGCCGCCCGGCTCGCCGCGTCCGGCGACGACAACCCGCACCTGGCCGTCGACCGGAGCGTGCTGGCCGACGGGCGCTGGGTCAAGGTGCCGATCCCCGAGAGCGGCGTCTACCGCGTCGACCGGGCCTTCCTGCGCGACTCGCTCGGCATCGACGAGCAGGTCCCGCTGTCGTCGATCGGCGTCTACGGGACGGGCGGGCGGATCCTGCCCGCCGTCGCCGGCGCGCCGCGGCCGGCCGACCTCCGCGAGGTCCCGGCGCTCGTCGCGGGCGACGCGCTCCTGTTCTACGCCGAGGGGCCGCAGTGGTGGGACTGGCAGCCGAGCGCGTTCGGCGGGGGCCGCTGGAGCCACGACATCAGCCCGTTCTCGCGCGCGAGCTACTACTTCCTCCGCCTCGACGCCCCGTCGCCGGCCCGCATCGGCGGCGCCGGCTTCCCCGGGTGGCCGGACGCGAGCCCCATGGGGCGGATCGAGGACCGGCGCTTCCACGAGGTCGACCTCGCCAACATCGAGCGCGACGACAGCGGCTCCGGCCTCGACTGGTTCGGCCCGCTGCTCGACCAGGGCGGGAGCAGCCTCACCCGCCTCGACGTCGCGCTGCCCGGGGCCGACGCGTCCGCGCCGGTCACGTACCGGGCCCGCGTGGCGGCGGCCGCCAGCCCGTCGGTCACGATCCAGATGCTCAAGGGCGGGCAGGTGCTGGACTCGGGCCGCCCGGCGCTCGTGACGCCGTCGTCCAACGGCAACCTCGCCAACGACGCGATCCTGACCGCCGAGACGACGCTCGGCAGCGGGCTCGCCGTGGCGTTCCGCGTCTCCGGCGGCCGGGCCGGCGCCGAGGCGTGGCTCGACTGGGTCGAGGCCGTGACGCTGCGGCCCGCCGCGGCGGGGGCGGACCGGTTCCTCTCGTTCCCGACGCCGGGCGGGCAGACCGGCCGCTTCGAGGTCGCCCGCTCCGGCTTCGCCGCCGAGCCGCAGGTGTGGGATGTGACCGAGCCCGGCGCGATCCGCCGGCTCGGCGTCCAGGCGTCCGGCAGCCAGTTCCGCGTGCAGGTCGAGGCGGCGGACTCGCTCCGCCCGCGGGAGATCGTGGCGTTCGACCCCACGGGGCCGGCCATCAAGACGCCCCTGGGCGTCGCCGAGGCGGGGCGGGACCGGATCATGCCCGCCGCCCAGGCCGTCCCGAACCAGAACCTCCACGGCCTCGGCGGCTTCCCGAACTACGTCGTCGTCGTCCACCCCGACTTCCGGGCCGCGGCCGAGCGCCTCGCCGCCCACCGCCAGGCCGACGGGCTCGTGCCGCTCGTGGTCACGACGGAGCAGGTGTTCAACGAGTTCGCGGGCGGGACCGGCGACATGCGCGCCGTCCGGGACTTCATGAAGTTCCTCTACGACCGCGCGCCGTCGACGCAGCTCCCGCAGTACCTCCTGCTGTTCGGCGACGGCCACTTCAACTACCGCCGGATCGGCAACCTGGCGGCCGGGAACGACGAGCCGCCGGGCGTCAGCTTCGTCCCGCCGTTCGAGACGGAGAACATGGTGAGCCGGACGGCCTCCTACACCACCGACGACTACTTCGGTCTCCTCGGCGACGAGGAGGGCGAGTTCGAGTACTTCAGTTCGACCAGCCAGCGGGTCGACGTCGGCGTCGGGCGGCTCCCGGTCCGGACCGCGGCCGAGGCGGGGACGGTCGTCGACAAGATCCTCCGCTACGAGAGCGCCGCGACGCGGGGCGAGTGGCGCACGCGGTTCACGTTCGTCGCCGACGACCAGTACCCGAACACGTGGGACGACGACCTCCACGTGCTCAACGCCGACGAGACCGCCAAGCTGGCCGAGGCCGTGGACCCGAGCGTCACGCTCCGCAAGATCTACGGCCCGGCCTACCCCAGCGTGATCACGGCCCGGGGACGCATCCGGCCCCAGCTCACCGCCGACGTCCGGGAGTCGATCGAGGAGGGGACGCTCGTCTGGAACTACAGCGGCCACGGCGGGCCCAGCGGACTGGGCGACGAGGACTACATGACCCCCGAGATCGTAGCCTCGCTCGACAACGCGGACCGGCTGCCGGTCTTCGTGACGGCGACGTGCTCGTTCGGGAAGTTCGACATCGCCCACGAGCAGAGCCTCGCCGAGCAGATCCTCCTCCGCTCCGGCGGCGGCGGCGTGGCCATGTTCACGACGGTCCGCCTCGTCTACACCTCGAGCAACCCCGACGCGGCGCTCAACTTCGGGCTCAACCTCGAGCTGACCGACCAGATGCTCCAGCGCGACGCCCAGGGGCGGCCGTCCCGCCTCGGCGACGCGCTGTACCGGACCAAGAACACGGCGATCGGGGCGAGCAACAACAACCGGAAGTTCAACCTCCTCGGCGACCCCGCCATGCGGCTGGGGCTGCCGGAGCGCGGGGTGGACGTGTCCGTGCCCGACCAGTTCGAGGCGTTCTCGGAGGCGACCGTCTCGGGCCAGATCCTCGGCCTCGACGGGCAGCCCGACCCGACCTACCGCGGCGAGGTCACGGTCTCGGTCTACGACGCCGAGCGGCTCGTCGTGCTGCCGGCCGACGCGTGCTGCCACACCGACGACGACGGCGACGGCCGCGGCGACTACACGTCGCGCGTCGACCAGATCTACTCCGGCCGCGCGTCCGTCCGCGGCGGGACGTTCTCGACGACGTTCCTCGTGCCGCAGGACGTCTCGTACTCCGGCCTCCGCACGCGCGTCGTCGCCTACGTGCGGGGCGAGGACGGCTCCGACGGGGTCGGCCAGTCGACCGAGGCGCGGGTGGCCACGACGGCCGGCCCGCGCCCCGACGACGGCGCCGGCCCCGAGATCTCGCTCTTCCTCAACGACTCGACGTTCGTCGACGGCGGCCCGACCGGCCCGCAGGGCGTCCTCGTGGCGCGGCTCCAGGACGCGAGCGGGATCAACACCGTCGGGGCGGGCGTGGGGCACGAGCTCCTCGTCACGCTCGACGGCGACGCCCAGAACGCCGTCGACGTCGGCCGCTTCTACGAGGGCGACCTCGACACGTACCGCTCGGGCACCGTCCGCGTCCCGCTCGCGTCGCTCAACGGCGGCGAGCCGCTGGCGCCCGGCGAGCACACCGCGACGCTGACGGCCTTCGACGCGCTCAACAACGCGTCGACGGCGACCGTCACCTTCGTCGTCGTGGACGAGGGGCTCATCGTGCGGAGCGTGCTGCCGTACCCGAACCCGACGGCCGGACCGTCGCGGTTCTTCGTCGAGCACAACCAGCCCGTCGGCACGCCGGCGCGCGTCCAGCTCCGGATCTACACGCTCGCCGGGCGGCCCGTCCGCACCATCGACGGCGAGGAGGCGTTGCCCGGCCGGTTCCTCTCCGACCGGACGATCCAGATCCCCTGGGACGGCCTCGACGACGACGCCGACCGGCTCGGCTCGGGCGTCTACCTCGTCCGCCTCCGCCTCGAGACCGACGACCCCGCCGGCGGCACGCGCGTCGCCGAGCGCGTCGAGCGTCTGGCCGTCATCCGCTAGCTTCGCCCGGTGACCTGCCGGGCCTCCCTCCGACTTCCCTTCCCCCCGACCATGACCCGCATCGCCCTCTTCGCCGCCCTCGCGCTCGTCGCGTGGCCGGCCGTGGCCCAGCAAGCGCCCGAGGAGATCGTCCTCACGACGGCCGTCCCGTTCCTCCAGATCGAGCCCGACAGCCGGGCCTCGGGCATGGGCATGGCCGGCGTCGCCGTGGCCGACAACGCCTACGCCCCGTTCTGGAACCCCGCCGGCCTGGCCGGCCAGCAGGGCACGGAGGTCTCGTTCACGCACGCCCCGTGGCTGCCCGCGCTCGGCGCCAACCTCAGCTACGAGCACCTCTCGGCCAAGCACGGCCTCGGCGAACTCGGCACGCTCGGCGGCCACCTCACCTACTTCGACCTCGGCACGCAGACGGCGACGGACGAGACGGGCTTCGAGCTCGGCACGTTCTCGTCCTACGAGTTCGCGCTCGGCCTGAGCTACGGCTACCCGATCACGGAGAACCTCTCGGTCGGGACCGGCGCCCGGTTCATCTACTCGAACCTGACCGGCGGCACGTCGATCAACAACACGACGCCGACCTCGGCCGGCACGTCGTTCGGCGTCGACCTCGGCGTCAAGTACACGGGCCCTGACCTCGGCCTCGGCCAGTCGTCGCGCCCGACGGTCGCGTTCAACCTCGCCAACATGGGCCCGGGCATTTCCTACGTCGAGTCGACCCCGGGCGACACCGTCCTCACGGGCCAGCCCGACGCGATCCCGACGACGCTCCGCTTCGGCGCCGCGCTCGACACGCAGCTCGACGACTTCAACCGGATCACGGTCGCGCTCGACCTCAACAAGGTCGTCGTCAACCGTGACGCGGAGACGGGCGAGTACGACCCGTTCTACGAGGCGCTGTTCACGTCGTGGGAGTCGCGGCTGGTCAAGACGAGCACCATCGCGGGCGAGACCTGCACCACGCTCGGGGAGGACGACGACCCGGACAACGACTGCCGCGAGGTCAGCGGCCTCCGGTCGCTCACGCTCGGGACCGGCCTCGAGTACTGGTACAACGACCTGTTCGCGATGCGGGCGGGCTACTTCTACGAGGACCCGGCCAACGGCAACCGCCAGTTCCTCACGTTCGGGACCGGCCTCCGCTACAGCCTCGTGGGCGTCGACATCTCGTACATCTACGCGCTCCAGGAGAACTCGCCGCTGGCCGACCAGCTCCGGTTCTCGCTCCTGCTGAACATCCCGCGCTAGCGCGCCGCCGACCCCGCCGTGCGCCCCTGTCTCGACGCCGAGGCGGGGGCGCTCGTCGTTTGTCCATGACCGAGATCCAGGCCGTCGGGGCGTTCGCGGGGCTGCTGCTGAGCGCGGTGGCGGTGGGGGAGGGGCTCCGTGCGGCCGGCTGGGACGGGGACGCGACGCGACGGGTGGTCCACGTGCTGGTGGGGCTGGCGACGGCCGCGGCGCCGCTGTGGTTCGACCGGCCGCGCGGGATCGCGCTGCTGGCGGCCGTGTTCGTGGTCGGGAACGCGGTCGCGCTGGGCCGCGGGTGGCTGCCGGGCGTCCACGGCGTCGCGCGGCGATCGTGGGGCACCGTCACGTTCCCGGTGGCGCTCCTCGTCGCGCTCCCGCTGTGCTGGACCGCGAGCGGCGAGCGCGTCGTCGTCCTCCAGGCCGCGTTCGTGGTCCTGGCCCTGGCCGACCCCGCGGCCGCGTGGCTCGGCTCGCGCGTCCGGAGGGGGCCGCGGTACCGCGTGGGCGACGGCGAGAAGTCGCTGGTCGGGTCGCTCGCGTTCGCCGTTATTGCATGGGGCGTCTTGGTCAGCGCCTTCGCATGGGGAGGCGGACGCCCCCTCAGCGGGGCCGTCGTCGGGGCCGCCGCGGTGGTGGCCGCGCTGGCGACCGTCGCGGAGGCGCTGGGGACGCGCGGGTGGGACAACCTGTGGGTCGTGCTCGCCGTCGTCGTCGGAGGCGCGTGGTGGGTCGAGGGGTCCGGAGGGGCCGGCCTCGGCGTCGCGGCGGCGGTGGGCGCGGCCGTCTTCGCCCTCGCGGCCGTGCGCGCCGGCGCGCTCGACGTGGCGGGCGGGCTGGCGGCGTCGCGGTTCGCGGGGGCGCTGGGCGCGCGCGGCGGCGGCGCGTGGGCCGCCCCCGCGCTCGCGTTCTTCGTCC
>CAXRFJ010000370.1:0-4445 GCA_964229475.1 Rubrivirga sp. | reverse complement strand
GGCCCCGGGCTCGTGCCGGACGTCCGGAGCCGGTCGGCGTCGACGCCCGGGCCGATGAGGTCGAACATGACCGCGTCGGCCCGCTGCTGCGCGAGCGCGGCGCCCTCGGCGGGCGTCGCGGTCCCCTCGAGCGAGAGGCAGACGGCCGGGCACCGGTCGAGGAGGCCGGCCGCGGCGTCGAGGCCGGTCATCGCCCCGGCCGTCAGCTCGGTCGCGCCCGCCTTGAATCGAACGGGGGAGAGGGAGGCGGCGCACGAGGGGTCCTCGACGGTGACCGTCGCCGTGCAGGTGTCCTCCCCGGCGTCGTTCACGGCCGTGATGGTCACGGTGAACGTGCCCGTCCGGGCGTACTCGTGCCGGATCGGGAGGGCGTCCGCCTCGGTGCCGTCGCCGAGGTCGACAGAGACGGCGTCGGTGTGGACCGTCTCGGCCTCGATGGTGATGGCTTTCCCGAGGGCGGCCGGGCTGGGCGTCGCGCGGCAGGCGGCCAGGACGGGCGGCGCGATCGCGCTGACGACGGTCACCAGGCACGACGCCGCGGCCTCGCCGCCGGCGGTCCGGCCCGTCGCGGAGCCCGGGTAGGTCCCGGGCGCGGTGAAGGCGTGGCGGCCGCGCCGGCTCTCCGACCCGTCGCCCCCCGTCCAGACCGTCTCGGTGGCGGCGGTCGCGGCGACGGCGAACGCGCCTTCCTCCCCGGGTTCGAGCTCGGCGGGGCACGTCAGGTGCGAGATCTCCGGAGCGGCCTCGGAGGTCGTGGGCTCCGGGGCGGAGGGCTCTGCCACCGGGGGCGCGGTGGCCTCGGGCTCCGGGGCGGGCCCGGTCGGCGGGGGCGCCTCCACCGCGGGGGGCTCCACGGCCGGGCTCGTGGCCGCCGGCGGGGCGGGGGAGGTCTCCGCCAGTGGCGGGGCGGCCGGCCTCGGGATGCGGGCGGGCCGGCCCCACGGGAGCGCGTACCGAACGCCCACGCCCGCGTTCGTCAGGATGTCGTAGCCGATGTTGTCGGCGAGCGAGCCGGACGGAGGCGACGCCTCGTTCGCGAACGCGCTCGGGTCGGCCCCGTCGAGCGCGGCGTCGGGGACGACGACGGTCGACTGGACGCCCGCGCGAAGGGCGAGGCGGGGCGAGAGCGCGAGGTCGAGGCCGAGCCCTCCCACTGGGCCGAGGCCCCAGATCGACCCGTCCCCGGTTTGGTTTCGCGCCGCCTCCGTGCCCTGGCCGGTCACGACCGCGAGCCCGGCCTCGACGAACGGCGACAGCCGCCGGCCCGCCGACGGGAAGACGTGGGCGCGGACGAGCGCCTGCCCCTGGTACGCCTGGCTCCCCTGCCCGGCGACGCGGCCGTCGGCGCGGAAGCCCTGGGTGAGCGACGGGAGGTCCTGGGCCCACCACGCGAGGGCGACGGCCCAGCGGGGCGAGAGGCGGAGGCCCGCCTCCAGGCCGAGGCCGGCCCCGGGGTCGTCGAACGTGCTCTTGGAGTCGCCCTCGACCCCGGCCACGGCGCCGCGCACCAGGACGTAGGCCGCGCGGACCGGGTCACTCGGGGCGCCCTGCGCCGCGGCCTGCGGCGCGAACAGCGGCCCCGCCAGCCCGGCGACGAGAAACAGGGCGCGGGCGAAAGACGGGGCGGGCATCGGCGGGGTGGGGCGGCGGCCGTAGGCTACGACCGGGCGGCCTTCCCGCGCCGCACGCTAGCCGAGCGAGTCGACGTACTTGTCGAGCTGGCTCTTCGTGTGGGCCGCCTTGTTCGGGTGCATCACGCGGCGGCCGGCGAGCCGGTCGAGCTGCGCCTTGATGGCGTTGAGCTTCTCCTGGGCGGCGGACGCGTCGGTCTCGGCCCGGAGGTCCTTGATCATCGTGCGGACCCGGACCTTCTGGTACCGGTTGCGGAGGCGGCGCTTGGCATCCTGGCGGACGCGCTTGGCGGCGGACTTGTGCTGAGGCATCGAGTCTGAGAGTCGGGGGCCGGCCGGGCCGGCGGGTCAGCCTCCGGCGCTCGGAGGGCTACGAGCCGGGTAAGTTAGGAGGGCGCGCCCGCGCAGGGATGCAGATGGCGCGAACTAAACCGCCCTCCAGGGCCCCTCCGAGGACGCTTCCCGCCCGTGATCGACTTCCTCCGCGACCTCTTCTCCCACCCCGGCTCGGCCCGGACGGTCATCGTCCTCGAGCCGGACACGATGAGCACGCCGCGCCAGTACGAGGTGCGCCCCGGCTACGCGCTCTACGCGGCCGTCATCGGGGTCGTCGTGCTCGGCGCGCTCCTCGTGGCCGGCATCGTGCTCACGCCGCTCCGCGGGCTCATCCTCGGGCCCGGGACCGGCGAGCTCCGCGGCGTCGCCGAGGCCAACGCCCAGCGGGCGACGGCGCTCGAGGACTCGCTCGCGCTCCAGTACCAGCAGATCGCCCAGCTCCGCGCCATCATCACGGGCGAGATGGACGACCTCGGCGACGACGTCCTCGACCCCACCGCCTTCGCGCTGCCCGACCCCGACTCGCTCCCCGACGCGCCCGAGGCGGGGCCGCCGCCCGCGCCGGCCGGCGGCGACCAGGCCCAGCCGGCGCTCCCGCTCCGCACGCTCGGGCCCGCCAGCGACGCCGAGCGCGACGCCCGCGCGGCCCGGGCCTACCTCGACGGCCTCCGCCTCCCGGCCCTCCCGCCCGTCGAGGGCGTCGTCTCGCGGGGGTTCGACGCGGCGCGCGGCCACTTCGCCATCGACCTCGCCGCCACCGTCGGCACCGACGTCCGCGCCTTCGCCGACGGCTACGTCGTCTTCTCGGATTGGACCCACGAGGGGGGGCACACGATTGCCGTCCAGCACCCGGGCGGCTACCTTTCGGTGTACAAGCACAACAGCCGGCTGCTCAAGCGCGTCGGCGAGCGGGTCCGCGCCCGGGAGACCGTGGCGCTGAGCGGGAACACGGGCGAGATCACGTCCGGCCCCCACCTGCACTTCGAGGTGTGGCGCGACGGCCTCGCGCAGGACCCCGCCGCGCTCCTCGTCGCCCCCTGAGCCCCGCGCCCGGCCTCCGCCCCCATGGCCCTCTTCCGCTCCGAACCCGCCCCCGACGACATGGCCAAGACCCGAGCGCTCCCCGTCAGCTCCGCCAACCCCGCCGAGCAGCACAACATCATCGGCGCCTCGACGACGGTCGAGGGCACGCTCCGGTCGAGCGGCAACGTCAACATCTCGGGGACCGTCGACGGGAACGTCGAGGTCGAGGGACGGACGATGGTGATGCCGGGCGGCGTGGTCGAGGGCGAGGTCGCCTCCACGAGCGCCGAGATCGCAGGGACCGTCCGCGGCCAGGTCCGGGTCAAGGAGCGGCTCGTGCTGAAGTCGTCGGCCATCGTCGAGGGCGACATCCGGACCGGCAAGCTGGTCGTCGAGGACGGCGCCACGTTCAACGGCCAGTGCCAGATGGGCCCGACCGCCGGCGCGTCCTCGGCCGACCGGAAGCCCGAGCGCGGCGGCGCGGCCGTCGTCGGCGCCGTCGGCAAGGGCGCCGACGCCGCCTAGCCGTGGCCGACGCCGCCGACCGCCCGGACGACGGCCTGTCCGGCGACGACCCCTGGGCCGATTCGCCCGACCGCTTCGAGGAGGCCGACCGCGAGTGGGACGCCAAGTGGGCCGCCCCCGAGCCCGAGGCGGACGCCCTCGAGCCGCCGCCGGCGGGCTACCAGAAGAAGCCCGTCACGGTCGGGAGCGTCGGTGACGCCTACGGCGACGGGATGCGCGCGGCCGGCGAGCACCTCGGCACCGGGATGCAGATCGGCGCCGCGATGGTGTTCTTCGTCGGGCTCGGCATCGTCGTCGACCGGTGGCTCGGCGTCACGCCGTGGGGCACGATCGTGGGCGCCTGCCTCGGGATGGCCGGCGTGATGGTCCTCGTCCTCCGCATGGCGAAGGAGGGGACGAAGAAGTAACGCGGGCCTCGGCCGGATCGGGGACCCGGCTCAGGTCTGGAGGACCCCGACCTTGAAGTCGGCCATGTCCGGGTTGTGGTCGGCCATCTCGAGGCCGGTCGCCAGCCAGGCGCGCGTCTCGCGCGGGTCGATGATGGCGTCCACCCAGAGGCGGGCGGCGGCGTAGAGCGGCGTGGTCTGCTCGGCGTAGCGGGCCTCGATCTCGTCGAGCCGCGCCTGGCGGTCCTCGTCGGAGAGCTCGATCCCCTGCTTCGAGAGCTTCCGCTCCTCGATGGAGAGGAGCGTCTTGGCCGCCTGCGCGCCGCCCATGACCGCGATCTGCGCGCTCGGCCACGCGAGGAACAGGCGCGGGTCGTAGGCCCGGCCGTTGAGCGCGTAGTTCGCCGCCCCGAACGAGTTGCCCACGACGACCGTGAACGTCGGGACGACCGAGTTGGCGACGGCGTTGACCAGCTTCGCCCCGTCCTTGATGATCCCGCCCTGCTCGGCCCGCGGGCCCCCCATGACGCCGGAGGCGTCCTGG
>CAXRFJ010000369.1:0-5759 GCA_964229475.1 Rubrivirga sp. | reverse complement strand
GGACGAGGAGCGGCTGGCCGCGTGCGATCGGGGCGTCGGGGGCGGCCTCGGCGAAGGCGTCGGCGGAGGCGTCGTAGGTGAACACGGGGCCGCCGCCGGCGGCCGCGACGTCGCCGGCGGTGAGCCCGCCCACGGGCGCGGCGAACAGGAACGGCCCCGCGTCCGTGGCGACCGTCGCCGTCACGAGGTCGTCGTCGGTCACGACGAGCGTGGCGGTCGACGGGGACGCGACGACGAGCGGGGCCGCGGCCCCCGGGGCGTTCGTGACCGTGAGCGTGAACCGGAACGACTCGTCGTCCTCGGGGGCGTCGTCGTCCGTGATCGGGACCGACACCGGGTAGGTGCCGGGGCCGGCGACGGCGACGGACGCCGCCGTGAAGCCGCCGAGGTCGGCGGCGTCGCCGCTCGTGCGCGTCACGGTGACGGCCGCCCCGGCGCTCGGCGTGCCGTCGACCCGGACGACGAACTCGACCGTGCCGGCGGTCTCCGGGGCCGACAGCGAGGCGGTCGCGAACGCGACCGGGACGCCCCCGGCGCCCCCGCCGATGACCGTGACCCGCCCCGCGTCGCCCTCCGCGACGAGGACGCGGCCGTCGGCCAGCTGGAGGAGCCCGGCCGGCTGGGCGAGGCCCGTGGCGTAGTCCTCCGCCTCGGCGAGCGGGTGGCCCTGGGCGTCCGAGAGCACGGCGACCCGCCCCGCCTCGATGTCCGCGACGAGGACCCGGCCGTCGGTGAGCTGGACGAGCCCGGACGGGGCGTCGAGGCCGCCGACGTACGGCTCCGCCTGGGCGAGCGGGTCGGCGTTCGTGTCGGAGAGGACGGAGACCCGGCCGCCGTTGTACTCGGACGCCAGGACGCGCCCGTCGGCCAGCTGGACGATCCCCTCGGGGTCCTGCATCTGGTTCACGAACGTCCGCGGGTTGACGCGCGGGGCGCCGCCGCCGTCCGAGATGATGGCGACGCGGCCCCGGAACGACTCCGTCACGAGGACCCGGTCGTCGGCCAGCCGGCAGAGCCCCAACGCGGCCTTGAGGCTGGCGACGAACGGCTGGGGGGAGGGGAGCGGCGCGGCGCCCGTGTCGGAGATCACAGACACGCCGCCGCCGCTGTCGGCCACGAGCACGCGCCCGTCGGCCAGCTGGACGAGGCCGGCGGGGGACACGAGGCCGCCGATGAACGGCTGGGGCGAGGGGAGGGCGGTGCCGGCCGCGTCCGAGATGACGGAGACCCGGCCCGCGAGGTACTCCGTCACGAGGACGCGCCCGTCGGCGAGCTGGATCAGCCCGTACGGGTCGGTGAGCCCGGTGGCGTACGGGGTCGGTTGCGCGAGGGCGGGCGCCGTCAGGGCGGCGACGGCCAGCGAGAGGACGCGGAGCGTGTGGAGCATCGGGGAGGCGCGGCGGCCCTCGAGAGAGGCCGCGAGAATACCGAGGCGGGCGGGGGCGAGCGTCACAGAGCGCGCCCATGTCGGGCCGGCGGGGTCCCGAGCCGCCCCGCGCTCGGACCCGTGGGGGCCGAGTGGCGGCGTAGAGGGGTCGACGGGGTGATCCGGCGGGATCCCACCCTCGCCCCAGACTCTCCTGGGGGACTCCACCAGCCGTCCTTGGGTGCTCGCGCGGGATCGGGAGGGTGCCGCCGCGTGGCGGACCGCGTGGTGCGAGCCCCCGTACAGCGTGTAGGTCGTGGTCCTACACCCGATGGTGGACCGGCCTCCCCTCTCTTCCGCACCTCTCTGACCCATGGCAAACATACCCGTTGAACGCACCCACACCGGTACGCCCTGGTGGCTCTGGCTGCTCGGCCTGCTGCTCCTCGGCGGTCTCGTCTGGCTCGTCGCCGAGCTGTTCGACAACGAGCCCGACGCCGACGAGATCGCCGGCCAGGACGACAACATCGGCGTCATCGACGACTTCGAGATCGAGCCCGGCGCCGACGAAGTCGACGGCGACGTCGACGAGTACGTCACCGTCTCCAACGCGGCCTACGCCGACGACGACGGACTCTTCGAGACCGACGCCGCCCTGGCCGACGGCGCGGGCGGCGCCGACGACGCCGGCGAACTCGCCGAGGTCACGAGCGCCGACAGGGTCCGCGACGGCGAGCGCGCGATGATGGACGGCGTGACCGTGACCCGCTACCGGCCCGGCACGCGCGTCGACCTCTCCGACGCCCGCGTCCTCGAGGTCGTCGGCGACAGCACGTTCTGGATCGGCACCGGCGCCGACCGCCGGACGCTCGTCGTCCTCTCCAGCCTCGGCGAGTCCGAGACCGGGGCCGGCGGCACGGACGGCGTGTTCGACGTCGACGAGGGCGACACCGTCTCGATCGACGGCGCCTTCGCCCGCTACCGCGACGGCGACGCGGGGCTCTCCGAGCTCACCGACGCCGACACGGAAGCCCTCCGCCAGCGCAACACCTACATCCGCGTCGACACCCGCAACGACGTGACGGTCGGCGGCTGACGCCCTGATCCCCGCTCCTCTCCCTTCGCACCTCACCCCCTTGACATGTCACGCATCGCACTCTCCCACACCGGCGACTGGACGCTGGAATTCCCCGACGACCAGGACGTCCGCGGCTGGCCCGTCCTCGACAAGAACCACGCCGAGACCGGCCTCCGCGTCGAGGACATGATCGTCGACACTGACCAGGAGATGGTCGACGCCGTCCTCTTTACCGACGGGACCGAGTACCCGGCCCGCGACCTCTCGATCGGCGACGGCGTGGTCTACGCCACGGCCGACGCCATCGAGGGGGCCCGGCGCGCGGGCGACATCGACGGCTACGGCTCGACCGTCCCGCACGCCGGCCACGAGTACTCCGACGACGTCGTCGTCGAGTACGACCCGGACTACCGGGGCCACTACGAGACGGCCTACGGCGACGACGACCGCGACTACGACGCGCTCGCGCCGGCCTACCGGTACGGCACCGAGACGGCCTACCACGACGACTACCGCAACCGCGCGTACGTCGACGTGGAGTCCGACCTCCGGACCGGCTACGGCTCGCGGTACCCGGACCGCGACTTCGACGCCGACCGCGCCGCCGTCCGCTACGGCTACAACCGCGCCCGCGGCGCCGTCTGAGCCCGCCTGCGACGTCTCCCACCGACGCCCGCTCCGGCACGCCCGGGGCGGGCGTCGGTCGGTCGGCGGCTCCCGCCGCCTCGGCGATCGCTCGCCCGAGGCGGGGGAGGCCGGCTACTTCTTCTTGCGCCCGCCCAGCAGGCCGCCGATGAGCCCGGCGAGGAGGCCGTAGAGCAGCGCGCCGATGAACGTCGGCCCGACGCCCTCGGTGGCGAACCCATCGACGAACTCGGCCGCCAGCCAGAACATCACGGCGTTGATGACGAGCGTCAGCAGGCCCAGCGTGAGCCACCGCAGCGGCGTCGTAAAAAACTTGACGACGGCGCCGATCGTCGCGTTCACGAGCCCGATGACGAGCGCGGCGATCAGGGCCGTGACGAACCCGGTGACGACGACGCCCGGGACGAGGTACGAGACGGCGAGGAGGGCGGCGGCGCTGGCCAGCCAGCGGATCAGGAGCTTCATGGCGAGGGGGGAGGACCGCCGCCCTACGGAGCCGGCCGGTCGGGGGTTCGCCCGGGGCGCTACGCCCGGGCGAGGCGGCCGTCGGCGCCGCGGCGGTAGGGGACCCACGCGAGCGCCATCTCGACGACGTGCATGTCGGTCTGCTTGGCCTTGACCTCGACCGCCTCGAGCGTCGCGTCCTCGGGCCGCGCCTGGAGGTCGACGTCGTCCATCTCGCGCTGGAGCTGGGCGTCGAGGTCGGCGTACTCGGCCTTGAGGGCGTCGAGCTTCTCCTCGGCCCGCCTCACGTCCGACGACTCCTTGGACGCGCGGCTGGCGGACCGCGCCGTGACGCCGATCGAGCTCAGCGTCGAGCGCGACGACCGCCGCCCGAGGAACGCCCCGAGCAGCGTGGTCCCGACGCGGACGACGGTGTCCATCTTCCGCTGGCTCGCCTGCGCGGCCTCGCGGTCGACGGTCTGTGCGGCCCGCTCCATCCGGTCCTCGAGCGTCTTGAGCTTTTTGGCGTAGCGCTCGCGGAGCGTCTCCTTCTGCGCGTCGCGGGCCTCGCGGGCGACCTGCCCGAGGCGGATGCGGAAGGCGCGCTCGTCCTCGCCGGGCCGGCTCGTCAGCTTCGTCTCGGGCGAGCGGAGGAGGACGAGCGGGCGCTCGTCCTGGAGCCAGCGCTTGAGACCGTCGCCCCAGCGGTCGTAGCTCGCGGCGTCGGCGAGGGCCTCGGGGACGGCCGCGAACGTGGCGCCGCCGGCGGGCGTCGCGGTCGTCTCGGGGCGGTCCGGCAGCGCCTCGGCCGAGGCCCAGTCCGGCGCGTCGGCGACCTCCGCGAGGAGGGCGTGCCGCGCGGTGTGCTCCACCTCGGGCCGTTTCCGGGAGAACGGGACCTCGACGCGCGCCAGCAGCTGCGGCACGTAGACGTCGGCGGGGCCGTCGAGGACCACCTGGGGGACGTTAGGGAGGTCGGGCCGCGTGCCCTCCGCGGGGCCGGCCGGCTCCGCCGCCGGGGCCGCCGAGGCGGGCGCGGCGGGCTCCGGGGTGGGGGCGGGGAGGGGCTCGGCCTCGGCCGCCGTGTGGTCGGCCATCAACTTGCCGATCTGCTCGCGCGTGAGCGGCCCGGCGAGGTAGCTCATCACCCACCGCGTCGCCATCACCGTCGGCGCCGACTCGTGGACGTTGTGGAGCAGGAACCGCCGCTTGCCGATGCCCGAGAGGAGCCGGTCGAAGTCGGCCCGCGAGAGGCCGCCCTTCGCGGCGCCCTCCAGCCCGTCGAGCAGCCGCTCCTTGTCGCGCTCGGTCTGGAGCCGCCCGACGAGCCACGTGCCGCAGTTGGCGAGCGCCTTGTAGTCGAGGTCGACCGGGTTCTGCGTCGCGAGCACGAGCCCGAGGCCGAACGCGCGGGCCTGCTTGAGGAGCGTCAGGAGGAGCGCCTTGGTGGGTGGGTTCGCGCTCGGCGGGAGGTAGCCGAAGATCTCGTCCATGTAGAGGATCGCCCGCAGCGAGCCGGTCCCCGACTGCTGGCGCATCCACGCGAGGACCTCGCCGAGGAGCCGCGTCACGAAGAACATCCGCTCGGCGTCGTCGAGGTGGGCGATCGAGAGGACCGAGACCTGGGGCTTGCCGCCGTCGCCGTAGAAGAGGCGGTCGGCGTCGAGCGGCGGGCCCTGCGTCCAGGCCGCGAAGCCGGGCGAGGCGACGAGCCCGTTGAGCGCCATCGCGAGGCCCTTCCGGTCGCGCTCGGGGAAGAAGTCGTCGACCGACATCACGCCGAGCGTGTCGAACGGCGGCGCGAGGAGCGCCTTGATGAGGTCCTCGACCGCGAGCGTGTGCCCGCTCGTCCAGGCGTCCGTCACGACGCGAGATAGAAAAACGTGCTCGGCCGAGGTCGGCTCGGCGTCGACCTCGAGGAGCGTGAGGAGCCCGCCGACCGTGCCGTCGACGCGGTCGCGGAAGCCCTCGGTGCCGGCCGCCTCGGCGGGCGGGGCGAGGGAGCCGAGGACGGAGACCGGCAGCCCGGCGTCGGAGCCCGGCGTGTAGATCCGGACGTCGGCGGCGTCGCGGAGGCGCTGGATCCGCTCCGGCGGCTGGTCCCAGTCGGTGAGCCCGTTGGTCCAGAGCGCGGCCTTCTGGGCCGCGAGGTCGTCCGGCGAGACGCCGTCGCGGGTCGCCTCGGATTCGTCGACCCACGGGCGGAAGTCAGCGGCGGCGAGGGTG
>CAXRFJ010000368.1:0-5355 GCA_964229475.1 Rubrivirga sp. | reverse complement strand
CCCGCGTCCCACCGCCTGCCGTCGTGGGACGCGGGGCCGGAGGGGGCGGGGCACGGCGTGGTGGGAGCGGGCACTCGCCCAGGGTAGAGGAGGCCCCCCACATACCGATGCCGCGTCGGGGACCGTCCGACGTCCGGCCGGCGCGCCGTCCGACGCGGGCCCGCGGGCGGTCGCGCTCGGAGACTCGGTGGAGCCCCCGCGGCGGGGGTCGCCGGGCCGGGAGCGTCGGTACCTTGGCCGGCCCCCCCGACGCCATGCCTGCCGACTCCCCGACCGACCCGGGCCAGCTCGCCCTCGCCGCCGACGACGCGCCCGCCCGCAAGCTCTACGTGGCCGTGGCCGGCAACATCGGCGCGGGCAAGAGCACGCTCACGCAGATCCTCGCCGACACGTTCGGGTGGGCCCCGTTCTTCGAGTCCGTCGACGACAACCCGTACCTCGCCGACTTCTACGACGACATGCGGCGCTGGAGCTTCAACCTCCAGGTGTTCTTCCTCTCCAGCCGGTTCAAGCACCAGAAGGAGATCGAGGCCGCGCCGATGTCGGTCGTCCAGGACCGCTCGATCTACGAGGACGTCGAGATCTTCGCGCGCAACCTCGCCGACATGGACCTCATGGACGAGCGGGACCACGCGAACTACGTCGAGCTGTTCTCGATCATGACGGGCTACCTCAAGCCGCCGGACCTCCTGGTCTACCTCCGCGCCGGCGTCCCGACGCTCGTCCGCCACATCCAGGCGCGGGGCCGCGAGTTCGAGTCGTCTATTCGGCTCGACTACCTCGAGCGGCTCAACGAGCTCTACGAGAGCTGGATCGACCGGTACCCCTTCCCGAAGATGGTCGTCGAGACGGACGACCTCGACTTCGTCAACGAGCCGGAGGACCGGTACGAGATCCTGAGCCGGATCGAGAGCCGGCTGTTCGGCCTCTTCCCGGTCGAGGGCTAGGCCGTGCGCCCGGCGCTGGCGCTCGTCCTGCTGGCCGCCGCCGCCAGCGCCCAGGTCCCGGACTCGACCCGTGCGCCGGCCGACACGGCGGCGTCCGGCCGCGCCGCGCCCGCCGACTCCCTCGCCCCGCCGCCCGTCGCGCCCGACTCCGCCCGCCTCGGGGTCGAACCGTCAGGTCGACGCAGTCAGGCGGTGCCGCTCGCGCCGTTCGCCCTCGCGCCGGGCCGGCCCGTGACGCCGGTGCCGCCGACGACCGCCGCGCTCGACGTGGCGTCGCTCCTCGCCGACGTGCCGGGCGCGTTCGCGTACCGCCTCGGCGCTCCCGGGAGCACCGCCGGCGTCGCGCTCGACGGCCTCGACCCGGAGGCGCCGGCCCTCGTGCTCGACGGCCGCCCGCTCGACGACCTCGTCACCGGCGCGCCCCGCTACGACCTCCTCCCGCTCGCGGCGACCGGCCCGCTGCGGACCGAGACGCTCGCGTTCGGCCGGCCCGCCGTGCAGGCGTCGCTCCGCGACCTCCGGCTGAGCGTGCCCGTCACGGAGCTCCGCTACTTCGGCGGGCAGGACGGCATCCAGCACGCCTCGGGCAGCCACGCCCAGACGCGCCGCCCGCCGGCGGTCCTGCGCGGCGGCAGCGACGCGAGCCGCCTCACGATCACGGGCCACGCGGCCAGCCGCTCGGCCGACAGCCCGTTCGCGGGCGGCGACGTCGCCCACACCGACGCCTTCGGCCGGCTCCTCCTGACGCAGCCGTTCGTCACGGCCGAGGTCGGGGTGCTGTACACCGACCGGACGGAGGGCGCGCGGGCGGGCGTCGTGCCGTCGGCGGGGCTCCCGGTCGCGGGCATCTTCAGCGCGGCCACGGCGAGCGTCCGCGGCAGCAACGCCACGCGGCGGACGCTCCGCACGGAGCCGTGGCTCCGCCTCCGCCTGCCGGTCTCGCGCTCGGCCCCGACGGAGCTCGGCGCGTCGGTCGCGCTCCAGCGCCTCGTGTTCGTCCCGGCCGACGGGACCGGCGACACGCTCCGCGTCCACGGCCAGCGGGTGGCGGCGTTCGCCGAGCAGCCGCTCCGGGTGGGGCCGAACCGGCTCGCGCTCCGGCTCGACGTCACGGCCGAGCCCGCGCCCGGCCCCGAGGCGGGCTCCCTCGCCGGCGCCGAGTCGCGCCTCGGCGTCCACGGGACGGTCACGGACTCGCTCCGCCTCGGGCGCGCGGCGGTCGCCCTCGGCGCAGGGGGGCACCAGGTCGGCGCCCACCGCTGGCCGTCGGCCTCGGCGCGCGTCGCGGTCGGGCCGGCGTCGGCGGGCGTGTCGCTCAGCGGGCGCGCGCCGTCGTGGCTCCACACGGTCGGGATCGACGGCTACGTGGGGGGGATGAGCAACGCCGGGCCCGAGCGGACGCTCGCGGCCGACGCCGCGCTCCGCCTCCGCCGCGGCGATTGGCGGCTCGATCTCCGGGCGTTCGGGAGTTCCGTGACCGACGGCCTCGACCTCTTCTCGATCGGCGACACGCTGGTGGCGGCCGACGTGTCGACGGGCCCGATCCGCCAGGGCGGGGTGACGGTCGGCGTCGGCTGGCGGGAACGGGTGAAGCGCGGGTTCTACGCGAGCCTCGGCGGGACGGCCCGCGCCGTGGGCGACTTTGCGGGCCTCACCGTCCGCGACCGGCGCGACGCCGCGCTCCCGCGGGCGTGGGCCACCGGTCGCCTCGGCGTCCGCGCCGAGGACGTCGGCGACGGCGTCGTGGACGTCGACCTCGCCGTGTCCTCGACGGCGTGGACGGCGTTCCGGAGCGTCCGCGTGGAGCCGGCGACGGGCGCGCTGGTGCTCCCGGACCCGGACGGCTTGCTCGGCTTCGAGCTCCCGGCGCGCGCGCTCGTCGGGCTGGAGGCGACGGCCACGTTCAGCGCGCAGGCGTCCCTCTTCGTCCGCTACGACCACGCGCTCGGCGAGCGGGCCTACGGCGCCGTCGTGACGCAGGGCGAGCCGCTCCCGCCCCACGTCCTCCGCTTCGGCGTGTTCTGGGCGCTGCTGAACTGAGCGTCGGCCGCCCCACTCCGCTATTCTGATCCGCCCCTTCCCCAGACCCATGGAACGCGTCACAGGCATCGGCGGCATCTTCCTCAAGGCGCGCGACCCCGAGGCGCTCGCCGCGTGGTACCGAGACCACCTCGGCGTCCCGATCGACGAGGGCCAGACCTACGGGACGTTCACGGCCGGAGCGGCCGCGGCGCGGCCCGAGCAGACGGTCTGGTCCGCGTTCCCCTCCGACACGACGTACTTCGCCCCCGGCGAGGCCCCGTTCATGGTGAACTACCGGGTGGAGAACCTCGACCGGATGCGGGCCCAGCTGCGCGAGGCGGGCGCGGCCGTCGACGAGCGCGTGGAGTCGTACGCGTACGGGCGGTTCGGCTGGGCGTCGGACCCCGAGGGGAATCGGTTCGAGCTGTGGGAGCCGGCCGGGCCCGGGTTGTAGGCGATGCCCACCCTGCACGTCCCGTCCCCATGAGCGCGGTCACGATCCGCCCGGAGCGTCCCGACGATCGCGCCGCCGTCCGCCGCGTCAACGAGGCCGCGTTCGGCCAGCCCGACGAGGCGGACCTCGTCGACCGCCTCCGCGACCAGTCGCCCAGCTATCTCGGCCTCGTCGCCGAGGTGGGGGGAGCCGTGGCCGGGCACATCCTCTTTACGCCCGTCGCGCTCGACGCCGGGCCCGCCGACGTGCGGGGGCTCGCGCCGATGGCGGTCCTGCCGTCGCACCAGCGCTCGGGCGTGGGCTCGGCGCTCGTCCGCGCCGGGCTGGCGGCCTGCGCCGCCGATGGCGCCGGGGCGGCCGTCGTGCTCGGCCACCCGGCCTACTACCCGCGCTTCGGCTTCCGGCCGGCGTCCGCGTTCGGGCTCGCCTGCGCGTACGACGTGCCGGACGAGGCGTTCATGGCGCTCGAGCTGGTCGAGGGCGCGCTCGCCGACGCGGGCGGCGTGGCCCGCTACCACCCCGCCTTCGGCGGCTGACGGGCGGGGCCGAAACGGCGACGGGACGCCGGCGCGGCGTCCCGTCGGGCGTCGAGGCGGAGCGGTCGGCTAGCGCTGGGCGTCGGCGGCCCGGTCGGCGAGGCGCCAGCCGTACTCGAGGAGCGGGCGGACGGCCTCGGCCGTCTCGACCACGAGGTCGGCGAAGGCGGGCGTGAGGACGTCCTCGTCGGGGATGTCCTCGCGGACCGCGGCGAAGCCGCCCTTCCAGCGGAAGTAGTCGGTGGCCGGGTTGTCGCGCTGCTCCTCGTAGCCGCGCGGCATCCGCGTCATGGCGCTGCCCGAGGTCTCGAGCGTGAGGCCGGCCGCCTCGACCGACGCGACGATGTCGAGGAACGTCTGCGGGTCCTCGCTGAGCTCCGCGCGCCACTCGCGGATAAAGTCCTTGCTCGCGCGCCAGAAGCCGCCGCCGATCCGGTTCGAGCCCGGCTCGACGTGGAGGTAGAGCGCGCCCGGCGCCCGCTTGTCGCCGTCACGCGAGAGGATGGCCGCGACGTGCGTCTTGTACGGGGCCTTGTTCTTCGAGAACCGCGTGTCGCGGTATATCCGGAAGACGGCGCGCTTGGGGTCGCCCGAGAGCGGGAGCCCGCGCTCCGGGAGCCGGCGGCTGAGGTCCGCGATGAGCATCCGCATCGGGTCGCGGAGCTCCGAGACGTAGGTGTCCTTGCGGGGCCGGAACCACTCGCGGTCGTTGTTCCGCTTGAGCTGGCGGAGGAACGTGAAGGCCTCCTCGGTGAGGCCGGGGAAGGGGGCGAGGAGGTCCGGGGGGGCGGCGACAGACATGCGGTACAGTGGGGTTCTCTCTAACCGTACGGGCATCGGAGGGGCGTCCGTGTGAGCCCCGTGCGGAAAATGGCCCCGTACGGCCAGTTCGGGCCGGTTTGGGGGCGGCGAGCCCCCTCTACGCCCTCGCGGCGTCGGGGATCTCCGGCCTAGGCGCCCGGCGTGAGGACCAGCTTGCCGTGGACCCCGCCCGCCTCGATGCGGCGGTGGGCCTCCGCGGCGTCGGCCAGCGGGAGGACGTCGGCGACGAGCGGGCGGAGGAGGCCGCGGTCGACGAGCGTGGCGATCTGGTCGAGCATCCCGCCGTCGCGCTGCATCATCACGAGGTGGACCGTCCCGTTTTTCCGGTAGGCCTGCCCGAGCCCGCCGCCCGCGTCGCCCACGATCGTCGCCATCCGCCCGAACTCGGCGAGCGCCGGGACGCTCCGGACGAGAGCGTCGCCGCCGACGGTGTCGAGGACGACGTTGGCGCCGAGGCCGCACGAGAGGTCGTCCACCTCGGCCACGACATCGCCGGACTCGTAGTCCACGAACCGGTCGGCGCCGAGGCCGAGCAGCGTGTCCTCCATCGCGGCGGTGCCCACGACCACGACCT
>CAXRFJ010000367.1:0-10913 GCA_964229475.1 Rubrivirga sp. | reverse complement strand
CGCCGGCGCCGAGGCGGGCGACCGGGGGGCGAACCCGACCGGCCCGGTCGAGGCCGAGCTCCGCCGCTTCCCCGGTGTCACCGTCACCGAGACGGCCGACGGCGTCGAGGTCCGGGTGCGCGGCGAGTCGTCGTTCCTGGGCGGCCAGGAGCCGCTCTACGTCGTCGACGGGACGCCGATGTCGCCGGGCGTCGGCGGCGCGCTCGTCGGCGTCCGGCGGGCCGACATCGTCGACATCCGCGTGCTCAAGAGCGCCGCCGAGGTGTCGAGCTACGGGCCCCGCGGGGCGAACGGCGTGGTCGTCGTGACCACGACGAACGGGCGGCGCTAGCCCGGCGGCGGCCGGCCCGGGGCCCGAGGCGGGCGGACTCGGCGTGAAGGGCGAACCGGGCGGCCCCGGCCTCGTACTTTCACCTCAGACTGAAAACCGCGTACCATGGCCGGCCTCGTCGTCATCCCCGACCCCACTGCGACCGACGCCCGCGTCGAGGCCCTCGAGGCCGCGCTCGACGCGTTCGGGTTCGCGGTCCACCGGACGGGCGCCGAGCCCGTCGTCCTGGGCGCGACCGGCGTCCCGCCCGACTTCGACCTCCGCCACATCAAGGTGCTGGCCGACGTCCGCGACGTGGTCCGCGTCACGAGCCCGTACACGTTCGCCGCGCGCGCCGGCCACCCGGCCGACACCGTCGTCGACGTGGGCGGCGTGCCGGTCGGCGGGCGCGAGCTGGCGGTGATGGCCGGGCCGTGCTCGGTCGAGGGCGAGGCCCAGATCGAGACGAGCGCGGCGGCCGTCGCCGCGGCCGGCGCCCGGATCCTGCGCGGCGGGGCGTTCAAGCCGCGCTCGAGCCCGTACTCGTTCCAGGGGCTGGGCGAGGAGGGCCTCCGCCTCATGCGCGCCGCCGCCGACGCCCACGGCCTCAAGGTCGTGACCGAGGTGATGACCGAGAGCCAGGTCGACGTCGTCGGCCGCTACGCGGACATCTTCCAGATCGGCGCGCGGAACATGCAGAACTTCTCGCTCCTCAAGGAGGTCGGGAAGACCGGGATGCCCGTCCTCCTCAAGCGCGGGATGTCGGCGACGGTGGAGGAGTGGCTGATGTCGGCCGAGTACGTCCTCGCCGAGGGCGACCCCGACGTGATCCTCTGCGAGCGCGGGATCCGGACGTTCGAGACGGCCACGCGCAACACGCTCGACCTCAGCGCGGTGCCCGTCGTGAAGCAGCTCAGCCACCTGCCCGTCATCGTCGACCCGAGCCACGGCGTCGGCATCCGCGACAAGGTGGGGCCGATGGCGATGGCCGCCGTCGCGTGCGGGGCCGACGGGCTCATGATCGAGGCCCACCCGAACCCGCCCGAGGCGCTCTCCGACGGCCCCCAGTCGCTCTACCTCGACACGTTCGCGGGCCTGATGGCCCAGGTCCGGCGCGTCGCCGAGGTGGTCGGCCGGACGCTCCCCGAGCCCGCGGCGGCGCTGGCGTAGGTTGGGGCGGTCCCCCCCAGGCGCGGACGGTCCCCCGCGGAACGTCCGCGCGCGACGTTCAGGGACATTGATCGGGCGTGGGAGAACGGCCCCGGGCGCGCGGGGTACTACGTCCGCCTCCCTTTTTAGACCCTCTCTTCCAGCACCCGTATGTGCGGCATCGTCGGATACATTGGCCCGCGTGAGGCGGGCGACCTCCTCGTCAACGGCCTCCGCCGGCTCGAATACCGCGGCTACGACTCGGCCGGCGTGGCCGTCGTCAACGGCACGCTCGACGTGCGGAAAAAGGAGGGCAAGGTCGACGCGCTGGCCGACCTCCTCAGCTCGCGCCCGGTGACGGGGACCGTGGGGATGGGCCACACGCGGTGGGCCACGCACGGCGCCCCGTGCGACGTGAACTCCCACCCCCACACGTCGTCCGACGGCCGCTTCGCGATCGTCCACAACGGGATCATCGAGAACTACGCCTCGATCAAGAAGCGGCTGCTCGACAAGGGCTACGCGTTCGAGAGCGAGACCGACACCGAGGTGCTGGCCCGCTTTATCGAGGACGTCCAGAAAGAGGCCGACCTCGACTTCCCCGAGGCGGTCCGTCAGGCGCTCACGCGCGTCGAGGGCGCCTACGGGATCGTGGCCGTCAGCCAGGACGACCCCGACTGCCTCGTCGTCGCCCGCAACGGGTCCCCGCTGCTCCTCGGCATCGGCGACGGCGAGTACTTCGTGGGGAGCGACGCGAGCCCGTTCATCGAGTACACCAAGAACGTCGTCTACCTCTCCGACGGCGAGATGGCCGTGATCCGGCGCGACGGGTACGAGGTGTTCGAGATCGAGGGGGCGCCGGTGGCCAAGGAGGTCCACCAGCTCGAGTGGGACCTCGAGGAGATCGCCAAGGGCGGCTACGACCACTTCATGCTCAAGGAGATCATGGAGCAGCCGGAGTCGGTCGCCAACGCGATGCGCGGGCGCGTCCGGCCGGGCGAGGGCCAGATCAAGCTGGGCGGCCTCGACGACGTGCTCGGCCAGCTCACCGCCGCCGAGCGGATCGTGATCTGCGCGTGCGGGACGTCGTGGCACGCCGGGCTCGTGGGCGAGTACCTCATCGAGCGGCTGGCCCGCGTGAACGTCGAGGTCGAGTACGCCAGCGAGTTCCGCTACCGGAACCCGGTCCTCAACCCCGAGCGCGACGTGGTCGTCGTGATCAGCCAGTCCGGCGAGACGGCCGACACGCTCGCGGCGGTCCGCCAGGCCCAGGGCGCGGGCGTCCTCGCGATCGGCCTCGTCAACGCGGTCGGGAGCACGATCGCGCGGGAGACCGACGCCGGCGTCTACCTCCACGCGGGCCCCGAGATCGGCGTGGCCTCGACGAAGGCGTTCACGGCCCAGGTCGCCGTGCTGGCCCAGATCGCGCTCCTCCTCGGCCACGAGCGCGGCGTCCTCTCCGACGCCGACCTCGAGACGCACACGGCGGCGCTCGCCAAGATCCCCGACCAGATCGCGACGGTCCTCGAGGACGCCGCCGTCATCGAGCGGATGGCGCGGGACTACCGGTTCGCCTCCAACTTCCTCTACCTCGGGCGCGGCGTGAACTACCCCGTGGCGCTGGAGGGCGCGCTCAAGCTCAAGGAGATCAGCTACATCCACGCCGAGGGCTACCCGGCGGCCGAGATGAAGCACGGCCCGATCGCGCTCATCGACCAGTTCATGCCGACCGTCTTCATCGCGACGCGCGACGCGACCTACGACAAGATCGTCTCGAACGTCGAGGAGGTCGCGGCCCGGGGCGGGACCGTCATCGCGATCACCGACGCCGGCAACCGCGGCCTCGACGAGCTGGCCGAGTACGTGGTCGAGGTGCCCAAGACGCTCGACGCCTTCGAGCCGCTGCTGACGGTCGTCCCGCTCCAGCTGCTGAGCTACCACATCGCCGTCATGCGCGGGTGCGACGTGGACCAGCCGCGCAACCTCGCCAAGAGCGTGACGGTCGAGTAGGGCGCGGCGGTGGGGATTGTGGCCGGCCGGGCGGTGGCCTACCGTCCGGCCGTCCCCGCCCTCGTCCGATGCGCGTCGCGTCCCTCGTCCTCGTCTCCCTCCTCGCCGGGTGCGACTCGGCCGGGCCCCCCGACGTCCGCCCGATCGCGGACGTGATGATCGTCGACCTCACGGACGACCAGCGGCTCCACCTGCAGACCGAGGGCTTCGCCTACTGCGGCGTCCCGATCTACGTCGACAGCCGGTCGCGGGCGGGCGTGTTGGAGGTCGAGGTGGTCGGGGCACAGCCCGTCTCCGTCGCCTGCGACGCGCTCGTCCCGGGCAGGTGGTCGATCGGCCTCCCGTATCCGCCCACCGACGTCCGCATCCGGCACCGCGGAGAGACCGACCGCTACCGCATCCAGCCGGGGGCCGCCGGCCTGGAACTGGTGGCCATTCGGACCTCGACCACGCGGCCCGGCCCGCGGTAGCCGCGGCTCCCCATCCCCCCTCCGCCATGCGCGCGGTTCTGCTGGCCCTCGCCCTGCTGCCGGCCGCCGCCTGCGACTCGGTCGGCGACGGGCCCGAGGCGTACCGGGGCGTCGTCGAGGTGTCGCTCGTCGCCGTCGAGGAAGGGGGGCACGCGCTGGGCCTCGTGGCCGTCGACGACCGGGGCTGCGACCGCGACCTCGTCGTGGCCTCCCGCGTCGACGGCGACCGCCAGCGGGTCGAGGTCGAGGGGCTCGGCCCGGAGACGGCCTGCCGAGCCGTCCTCCCCGCCTCGGCCGTCGTGCCGCTGGTGCGGGCGGGCGGCGGCGCGTTCGTCGAGGTCCGCCACCGCGGGAGCACCGACCTCTACGTCCTCCTCGACGACGTCACGGGCGGGCCCAGTCTTCAGACGATCCGCGCGACGACGACGCGGCCGGCCGAGGAGTCCGCTCCGGGCCGGCGCTAGCTTCCGGGTCCGCCGCCGCCGACCCGATGATCAACCAGGACGCCCTCGACAACCTTCTCGCCCGGTACCAGGAAGTGCTCGCGGCGATGTCGACGCCGGAGGTGGCCGGCGACCCCGGCCAGCTGGCCAAGCTCGGCCGCGAGCTCTCGTCGCTGGAGCCGGCCGTGAAGGCCGCGGGCCGCTGGAAGGAGCTGAAGGAGGAGGCCGACGGGCTCCAGGAGATGGCGGCGTCCGAGGAGGGTGAGCTGGCCGAGATGGCGGAGATGGAGCTCGAGGAGGTCCGCGAGCGGCTGAAGGCGGCGGCGAAGGAGCTCGAGGAGGAGCTCGTGCCGAAGGACCCCGAGGACGCGCGCGACGCGATCGTCGAGATCCGCGCCGGCACGGGCGGCGACGAGGCGGCCCTCTTCGCCGGCGACCTGTTCGAGCTCTACCAGAAGTACGCGGCGGGCAAGAACTGGAAGATCGAGGTCATGGACACGTCGGAGGGCACGGCCGGCGGGTTCCGCGAGATCACGTTCGCCCTCAAGGGCCAGGACGTGTTCGGGCGGATGAAGTACGAGTCGGGCGTCCACCGCGTCCAGCGCGTGCCGGCGACGGAGAGCCAGGGCCGGATCCACACGTCGGCCGCGACGGTCGCCGTGCTGCCCGAGGCGGAGGAGGTCGACGTCGAGATCCGGGCGCAGGACGTCCGCGTCGACGTGTACCGCTCCTCGGGCCCGGGCGGCCAGTCGGTCAACACGACGGACTCGGCGGTCCGCCTCACGCACGAGCCGACGGGCCTCGTGGTCTCGATCCAGGACGAGAAGAGCCAGATCAAGAACAAGGAGAAGGCGTTCCGCGTGCTCCGGAGCCGGCTCTACCAGATGGAGCTCGACCGCGTCCACAACGAGCGGGCCGCGGCCCGGAAGGAGATGGTCGGCTCGGGCGACCGCTCGGGCAAGATCCGGACGTACAACTGGCCGCAGGGCCGCGTGACGGACCACCGCCTCGAGGGCGACGACAAGAACCACGCGCTCCAGGGCGTCCTCGACGGCGACCTCGACGCCATCGTCAAGGCCCTCGCCCTCGCCGACCGCGAGGCGCGCATGGAGGAGGCCGCCTCCGGCGGGTGAGGGGACGGGTGCGCGAGTGACCGCGGGCCCACGCGCGGTCGGTCGAGGACGCACGAGCCCACCCGGCCACAGGCCCGCCCGTCCACTCCCGCGAGGCGGGCCCCGTCTTCGCTCCCGCTTCGCCCGCCTCGGCGCGGCCGTGGGGTAGGTTCTCTATTCGCCCTGCTCGCGGAGGACCGATTCCGGGGAGACATCCCGGCGCGCCGCGGGCATACGACACTCACCGTATCCCACAGGGACACATGGCAGACGCCAACGGGGCTCCGGCCCAGGCCGAGAACGGCCCGATGTACGAGATGATGTACATCATCAACCCGGTCCTCAACGAGGACCAGACCAAGGACATCGTCCAGCGCGTGACGCAGTACCTCAGCGACAACGGCGCGCACGTCGAGAACGTCGAGGAGCGCGGCAGCCAGCGCCTCGCGTACCCGATCGAGAAGAAGCGGAACGGCTACTACGTCGTCGTCAACTTCCGCCTGCCGGTCGGCAAGAACGACGGGCTCCAGAAGATCGAGCGCGCGCTGATCATCAACGACGACATCATGCGCCACCTCGTCCTCCGCTACGACGCGAAGATGGAGCGGCACTACCAGGCCCAGCAGTCGGGCCAGGACCTCCCGAAGATCGCGCCGCCGACCCCGCGCGCCTAACCCGAGACCCCCAACACGATGGCAGAAGTCCAGAACAGCAACTCGGGCAACGACGCCGCGGACGGCGACGGCCCCGAGGTCACCAAGATCGAGGAGACCAACGTCGGCGCGGCGCTCGAGAGCGCCGAGGTCCCGACCTCCGCCGACGCCCCGACGGCCGTCGAGCAGGCCGCGCAGCAGATGGGCTCCGAGCCCGCCCCGCGCGCCGTCTCGCCCGAGGTCGCCCGCCGCCTCGTCGCGGCCTCCAACCCGGAGGACCTCCAGCGGATCGCGGCGCCCGGCGCCCAGAGCACGAAGCTCCGCTGCCCCTTCAAGGAGGCCGGCGTCGAGTACATCGACTACAAGGACGTCGAGACGCTCAAGCGGTTCGTCAACGAGCAGGGCAAGATGCTCCCGCGCCGGATGACCGGCGTCTCGGCCAAGTACCAGCGCCAGCTGACGACGGCCATCAAGCGGGCCCGCCAGGTCGCCCTCCTCCCGTTCGCCGCCGACACCGTCAAGTAGCGCCCGGGCGGCCCCGCGCCGCCCGCCGCGCACCCGACCCCCGACCCCATGAAAGTCATCCTCACCGAGGACCACGACACGCTCGGCATCAAGGGCGACGTCGTCGACGTGAAGCCCGGCTACGGGCGGAACTACCTCATCCCGCGCCAGCTCGCCGTCACGGCCACGCCGTCCGCGCTCAAGAAGTACGCGGAGGAGCGCCGGCAGGCCTCGCACAAGATCGAGGCCGCCCGCGAGAACGCCGAGAAGCTCGCCGCCAAGCTCAACGACACCGAGGTCCTCATCCCCGTCCAGACGGGCGAGGAGAACCGGATCTTCGGCTCGATCACGAACCAGCAGGTCGCCGACGAGCTCAAGGCCAAGGGCATCGAGATCGACCGCCGCAAGATCACGATCTCCGAGGACATCCGGACCACGGGCGTCTACCCGGCGACCGTCCGGGTCCACCCGGAGATCACGGCCGAGGTCAAGATCAAGGTCGTCCCGGAGGAGGCGTCGGTCTAGCCGACCCCCTCGACGAGTCCCACCGCACGCGGGGCGCTTCCCTCAGGGGAGGCGCCCCGCCGTGCGTTCGGCCCTCCCGTCCGCCTCGGGCGGCGGGGGAGGCCGACGGGGCTACCAGCCGGACCGGCCCGGCGGCGCGGGCGGGTCGCCCGGGTCCGGGGCGTCCGGCTCGACGTCCGGGCGCGGCGGGTCGGGGACCGGCGGCGGGTCCGGTGGATCGTGCGGCAGGTCGTGCGGCGGGCGGCCGGGGAGGGGGGCGATCTCGGTGATGGGGACCGGCCGGTACGGCTCCGGCCCGGGGTCGACGGGCGGCGGATCGGGCGGGCGCGGGACCGGGGCCGCCGACTCGAACAGGGCGCGTTCGGCCGCGCGTCGGCGGACGAGGCCCGGCAGCGGCGCGCCGTTCGCCAGCACCCACTTGTCGAACTCGGCGGCGGCCTCGCCGGGCCTCCCCTCGTTGAGGAGGCGGAGGAGCGTGGACGACGAGAGGTTCGAGGCGCCGAGGTTGTACGTGAAGCTGACGAGCGCGTCGAACTGGGCCTGCGCCAGCGGGACCGCCACGAGCCGCCGGACCGCGGCCTCGTAGGCGCCGACGGTCTCGCGGAGGAGGCGCCGCCCCTCGGCCTCGGTGAGCGGCGGGACGAGGCCGTCCGGGAGCGCGCCGGTCCAGCCGAAGCCGATGGTCCGCACGCCGACGGGGTCGAAGTACCAGTCGGGCACGAAGCCCTCGAAGCCCTCGATGAGCGCGAGGCCGGCGTCGGAAATCTGGAGCGGGTCGTTCGACGGGTGGGCCATGGACGGGGGAGAGGGGGCGGGAGTCTACGCCGCGCGGCCCGCGCCGGCCGGGGAGCGCCGGGTGGGGGCCGGCGGGGTGCTAGTTTCTTCGCGCCTTCCCCTCCCGTCTCCGATGCGCCGACTCTCGCTCCTCGCCCTCCTCGTGCTCGCCGCCCCCGCCTTCGCGCAGGGCGCCGCATTCGACCCCGACACCGTCCAGGCCCGGCCGCTCGACGGCGGCAAGATGTGGCTGTTCGAGGACCCGCCGACCGAGTACTTCCAGGAGACGTACGGCTTCGCGCCCGACGAGGCGTGGTACCGCCGCGCCCGCCTCGCGTCGCTCCGGATGCCCGGCTGCTCGGCCTCGTTCGTGTCGCCGAACGGGCTGGTCCTCACCAACCACCACTGCGCCCAGCGCCACGTCGTCGCCGTGGATCAGGGCGGGGAGGGCCTCCTCGACGAGGGGTTCTACGCGACGTCGCTCGAGGAGGAGCGCCGCGTGCCCGGCCTCACGATGGACCAGCTCGTCGCCATCGACGACGTGACGGACGAGATGAGCGCGGCCGTCGACGCGGCCGAGACCGACGCCGAGCGCGAGGCGGCGTTCGAGGCGGCCGAGGCCGCCGTGACCGCGCGGCTCCTCCAGCCCTACGGGATCACCACGCCGGACGCCGACGCCGACGACTACGTGGTCCAGGTCGTCGGGCTCTACAACGGCGGGCGGTACTCGGCCTACACGTTCCGGCGGTACCGCGACGTGCGGCTGGCGATGGCGCCGGAGCAGGCGCTCGGCTTCTTCGGCGGCGACCCGGACAACTTCACCTACCCGCGCTACGCGGCCGACTTCGCCTTTTTCCGGATCTACGGCGACGACGGGCAGCCGCTCCAGCCGGAGGAGCACTTCCCGCTCTCGGCCGAGGGCGTCGAGGCCGGCAGCCTCGTGTTCGTCATCGGCAACCCCGGGAGCACGTCGCGCGGGCTGACCGTCGCCGAGCTCGAGTTCCTCCGCGACGTCGGGCTGGGCGGGACGCTCCGGTTTATCGAGACGCGCGAGGCCGCGCTCCGGGCCTACCTCGCGACCGGCGAGGCGCCGAGCCCCGACGAGCTCCGCAGCCAGATCTTCGGCCTCAGCAACGCGCGGAAGGCCTACGGCGGCCGCCTCCGCGGGCTCTCCGACCCGTACGTCGTCGCGCGCCGGGCCGCCGCCGAGCGCGACTTCCGCGACGCGAGCGCCGAGGCGGCCGGGCTCATCGACCAGCTCGCCGCGATCCAGGCCGAGAAGCGCGCGCTGGCGCCGGCCTACCGCGTCTTCCCGACGCTCTTCAGCGGCTCGTACAGCTCGTCGCTCATGCTCCGCGCGCTCGCCCTCGCCCGGGGCGACGCCGAGGCCGTCGCCGACGTGCCCGAGCGCCCGGCGGTCCTGGAGCGGGCCTACCTGACGGCCCAGGTCGACGCGCTCCGCGAGTACTACCGCGACCAGGGCGAGGCGCTCCCGGAGGCCCTCGACGGCGAGACGGCGCAGGCCGCCGCCGACCGGCTCCTCGCCGAGTCGCTCGCGGCGAACCCGTCGCCGGACCCCGAGCAGGCCGAGTACGACCCGGCCGTCGCGCTCGTCCGCGGGCTGCTGCCGCAGATCCAGGACTTCCAGTCGGCCGCGGCCGGGTTCGAGGCCCGGGAGGCCGAGGTCGCCCGCCGTCTCGGCCGCGAGCGGTTCGCGACGTTCGGCAACGCCGTCCCGCCCGACGCCACGTTCTCGCTCCGGTTCACCGACGGGATCGTCCGCGGCTACCCGTACAACGGCACGCTCGCCCCGCCGATGACGACGATGTACGGGATCTACGACCGCTACCACAGCTTCTGCTCGTCGGGCGCCTCCGACCCGTGCGAGTGGGACCTCCCGGCCCGCTGGCTCGACGCCGAGGGCCGCGTCGACCTCTCGACGCCGGTCAACTTCACGTCGACCTCCGACACGATCGGCGGCAACTCGGGCTCGGGCGTCGTCAACCGCGCCGGCGAGCTTGTCGGGCTCAACTTCGACCGGACCATCGAGGGCCTCGTGCGCGACTACATCTACGCGCCCGAGCGCGGCCGGAACGTGATGGTCGACACGCGGCTCGTGGTCGAGGCGCTCACGAACGTGTACGGCCTCGACGGGCTGGTGACCGAGATCCGAGAGGGGACGCTCCGGCGGTAGCCCCGCGGGCAGGTCCGCCTCGGCGCCGAACCGCGAGGGGGGCGCCGAGGCGGCCCTACTCGCCGAACACCTGCGACGGGTAGCGCGCCGCGTCCGGCCGCTGGATCCGGATCAGGCCGTAGCCGGCGCGGCGGTGGCACGTGTTGCAGCCGTCGACCATCGTGTCGTAGGCCGCGCGGAAGCGGGCACTGTCGCGGCTGGCGGCGGCCTCGGCGAGCGCGGCCGCGCGGGGGTTCGCGACCTCGGCCGCGATCGCGCTCACGTCGGTCCCGTCGACCACGTAGCCGCCGTCGACGACGCGGCCCGCGCGCTCGTCGATCTTCTGCGCGTAGAACTCGGTGAGCGGCCAGTCGCCGGCGTCGGCCGCGAGCGCCGCCTTCTCGACGTAGCGCTGCATGAGGACCATGTGGTCGAGGAGCGTGGCCTCGTCGGCGCGGGCCCGGGAGGCGCGCTCGGAGGCCTGGCTCGTGGCCGACGGGAGGTCGGGCGCGAACGCGGCGAACAGGGCCGTCAGGAGCGACAGCAACGCGACGGCGAGGGACAGGAGGGCGACGACGAGGGTGCGCTGCACGGTCGGACGGGCGGGGGGAGACGGGGACGCGCCGTCGGCGTCGGGGATTCGCCCGGTTCGCATCTCCCCGGCGGAACGGACCGCCCCGGCCGGCCGGTTAGAGGGCTCCCTTCTCCGTGCCGACCCATGCCCCTCCGGCCGCTCCTCGCTCTCCTCGCCCTCGCAGCCGGCGACGCCCCTCGCCCGACGGCCCGGGCC
>CAXRFJ010000366.1:0-14641 GCA_964229475.1 Rubrivirga sp. | reverse complement strand
CTCCGCGGGTGCGCCAGCCGCGACGCCGAGTCGACGCGGCGGAACGTGGTCGACCGCGTGCGGCGCGTGGCCGAGCACCACGTGGCCGCGGCCGAGGAGGTCGAGCGGCTCTACGGCGTGCGGATCGCCAACAAGCGCGTCTCGATCACGCCCGCGGCCCTCGTCGCCGACGGGTTCTCGCCGGCCGACTTCGTCCGCCTCGCCGAGGCGCTGGACGGGGCCGCCGCCGAGGTCGGGGTCGACTACCTCGCCGGGTTCAGCGCGCTCGTCGAGAAGGGCGCGACGCCCGGCGACGCCGCGCTCATCGAGGCCCTGCCCGAGGCGCTCGCCGTCACGCAGCGCGTCTGCGCGTCGGTCGCGTGCGGGAGCACGGCCGCGGGCATCAACGCCGACGCGGTCCTCGCCGTCGCCCGCGCCATCAAGGGGATGGCGGCGCGGACCGCCGAGCGCGACTCGATCGGGTGCGCCAAGTTCGTCGCCTTCTGCAACGCCGTCGGCGACAACCCCTTCGTGGCCGGCGCCTTCCACGGGCCGAGCGAGCCCGGCGCCGCGCTCAACGTCGGGATCTCCGGGCCCGGCGTCGTGCTCCGCGCCATCGAGGCGCTCGGGCCCGACGCCGACTTCGGCGCGGTCACCGACGCCATCAAGACGATGGCCTTCAAGATCACCCGCGCCGGCGAACTCGTCGGGCGGCGCGTGGCCGAGCGCCTGTCTGAGAAGGCCGGCAGTCGGGTCCCCTTCGGCGTCGTCGACATCTCGCTGGCCCCGACGCCGGCCGACCGCGACTCCGTCGGCGACGTGCTCCGGGCGATGGGGCTGAACGACGTCGGGGCGCCCGGCACGACGGCCGCGCTCGCGATGCTCAACGAGGCCGTCAAGCGCGGCGGGCTCATGGCCGCCCGCCACGTCGGCGGGCTGAGCGGCGCGTTCATGCCCGTCTCCGAGGACCAGGCCATGATCGACGCCGCCGCCAGCGGCCACCTCACGCTCGAGAAGCTCGAGGCCATGAGCGCCATCTGCTCCGTCGGCCTCGACATGGTCGCGATCCCGGGCGACACCTCGCCCGAGACGATCGCCGGCATCCTGTTCGACGAGTTCGCCATCGGCATGATCAACGACAAGACGACGGCCGTGCGGATCATCCCGGTCGCCGGCAAGGGCGTCGGCGAGTGGGCCGACTACGGCGGGCTGCTCGGGCGGGCGCCGGTCATGCCCGTTTCGGGCGTCGGCAACGCGGTCTTCGCGCGGCGCGGCGGGCGGATCCCCGCACCCATCCGCGCGCTCACCAACTAGACCTCGCCGGCCTCGGCCCTCCCGCCGAGGCGCCCACGGCCGCGGCCGTTCCCGCCATGCGCCCCCTCCTCCGCCTCGCGCTCGTCCTGCTGGCCGCGAGCGCCGCCAGCGCCCAGCCCGTGCGCGTGCCGGGGACGCGCGCGCTCGTCGACCCGCCGCCCGGCTTCGAGCCGGCGGCTTCGTTCGCGGGCTTCCAGCACACCGCCTCCGGCGCCTCGCTGATGGTGACCGAGCTGGTCGGCGCCCCGCTCGCCGAGATCCGCGCGGGCCTCACCCCCGACGCGCTGGCGACCCAGGGCGTCGACGACGCCGACGTCCGCGACGTGACGGTCGCGGGCACGGCGTCGACGTTCGTCGAGGGAACGCAGGAGGCGTACGGGCAGACCTTCCGGAAGTGGATCGTCGCGACCGGCGACTCGCTCGGCGTGGTGCTCCTGAGCGCGACCGTGCCGGTCGAGGCCGCCGACGCGCTGGGGCCGGGGCTGAGGGACGCGCTCCTCGGCGCGTCCCTCGCCGCCGCCTCACCCGACGACGAGTTCGAGGGCCTCCCGTTCGTGCTCGACGTGCCGGACGGGCTCCCCGACCGGCTCCGCTTCGGCGCCAACCTGCTGATGGCCGACGGCGTCGGGGCGGGCCACCCACCCGGGCGCCCCCTCCTCATCGCCGGCCTCTGGCCCGCGCCCCCCTCCGGCGACCTCGCTGCCCGCGCCGAGCAGCGGCTCCGCGCCAGCGACGAGCTGACCCGGATCGAGCGCCTCGAGGGCCGCGCGATCGACCTCAGCGGCGTGGCGGGCTATGAGATCGTGGCCGACGCCGTCGGCGCCGACCTCGGCACCCCGTTCCGGGTCTACCAGGTCCTCGCGCGGCTCGACGCGGGCTACCTCGTCCTGTACGGCCAGGTCGGGGGGGAGGCCGCCGGCACGTGGCTCCCGCGGTTCCGGGCGGCCACGGCGTCGCTCCGCTGGACGGAGTAGCCCGCCCGGAGCGGTCGGCCTCGGGCGGCCCGCCGAGGCGGGCGGGGCCGGCCGGCGAAACGGCAACGGATCGGTAACGCGGCGGCGGGAACGGCCGGCGGCCCGGGCGTTCGAGGGCGGTTTTCTCCCCCGCCCCGTTGCCCACCTCCGTCGAGAAGTCCCTCTCCACCACCGAGGTCCGCCCCCGGAACGCGCTGCTCCGGCTCGCCCGGACCGAGCGCCAGTTCCTCGTCCTCCTCGGCCTCGCGTTCTTCGCCGCCGGCGCGGCGTTCCCGTTCCCCGACGTAGCGCGGTGGGTCGGGTTCGCGCTGGCGGCCTACTCGGCCGTCGCCAACGACTCGATCCAGACCGTCGGCGTCTTTATCGCCTCGAACAAGCGGCGCCCGTGGTGGCTGCTGTGGCTCTTCATCGGCGGCGTGTTCTTCGTCACCGCGCTCTACGGGTGGGTCGCCTACGGCGGCGACGTGAGCTACGGGCGGCTCGCGTCGAAGGGGTTCGCCGAGGCCCCCGCCGAGTTCTCGTTCCTCCAGGTCGCCGCGCCCGTCTTCCTGCTGCTGATCACGCGGCTGCGGATGCCGGTCTCGACGACGTTCCTCCTCCTGTCGTGCTTCGCGACGACGCCCGAGGGCATCTGGGACGTCCTCGAGAAGAGCCTCTGGGGCTACGTCGTGGCGTTCGCCACGGCCGTCGTGGCGTGGCTCGCGGTCGGGCGGCTGATGAAGCGGGTCGAGGCGCGGCCGATGCACCCGGTCTGGTACCCGCTCCAGTGGCTCGCGACGGGCACGCTGTGGGCCACGTGGATCATGCAGGACGCGGCGAACCTCGCCGTCTACCTCCCCCGCCAGCTCAGCGGCGCCGAGTTCGCGGCGTTCTCCGGGACGGTCGTGCTCGGGCTCGGCGTCCTGTTCTTCCTGCGCGGCGACCGGATCCAGCGCGTGGTCGACGAGAAGTCGAGCGTCGAGGACATCCGCTCGGCGACCGTCATCGACTTCGTGTACGCGATCATCCTGTTCGGCTTCAAGGAGATCTCCACCATCCCCATGTCGACGACGTGGGTCTTTATCGGGCTCCTCGCCGGGCGCGAGCTGATCCTCTCGCTCCGGGGCGTCGGCGACCGGCCGCTGCGGGAGGGGCTGAAGCTGGCCGGCCGCGACGTGGCCTACTGCACGGCCGGGCTCGCCATCTCGGTCGTGCTCGCGTTCGCCGCCAACCCCGCGTTCCGCGCCGGCGTCCTCGGCGACTGACCCCGCCCGCCACGGCGCCGAGGCGGGCGGGACCGGCCTAGCGGACCGCCGTCAGCCGCGCCGTCGCCTCGAACGCGCCGGCCCGCATCCGGACGAGGTAGGCGCCCGGCGCGAGCCGCCCGGCCGGCACCGCGGCCTCGAAGGCGCCGGCCTCGGACGCGCCCGCCGCCAGCACGGCCACGCGACGGCCGAGCACGTCCCACACCTCGACCGCCACCGGGCCCGCCTCGGACACCGCGAACGGCACCCGGATCGCGCCCGACGCCGGGTTCGGGTACGGCCGCCCGAGCGACGTCTCGGCGGGCGCCGCCGCCGCGCTGGCGGACGCCGCCGGCGGCCCCGGGTCGGTCTCGTCGGCCCCGATGTCGGGCGCCGTGCCGGCCGGGAGCGGCCGGGGGTCGCCGTCCACATCGACGGCCACCCCGACGTCGATCCCGGCGGCCTGGAGCGCGGGCGACGTCGTGTGGAGGTCGCCGAAGCGGGCCCGCGCGTAGCCGAGGTCGGCGACCTCGATCGAGCCCGTGCCCTCGGTCCCGTCCGGGTCGTAGGCGTCGAGCGCGGCGAGGTAGCCGGCGAGCGTCCCGTAGAGGTCGCCGTCGATCCGCCCGACCGCGACGGTCGTCGAGTAGGCGTTGTGGTCGCTCACGAGCGGCGTCGACGCGCCCGAGATCCACACGGGAACGGCCCGCCCCGTCCCCCCGAACGCGTTGTTCTGGAGGGTGAGGGTCGGCGAGTCGTTGATCCGGAGCATGAACCCGCGGCCGTCGACGATGTCGCCGAGCACGGCCGTCGAGTTGTGGAGGATCTGCCAGCCGCGCGAGTTGTGGAGCCGGATCGCGTAGCCGGTGCGGACCGGCGACGGGAAGATCGAGACCGTGTTGTTGACGATCTCCGCGCCCGCGAGCCCGTCGCTCCCGCTCACGTCGATCCCGTCCCACCGCGTAAAGATGCGGTTCTGGCGGATCGCCGTCGCCCCGACCACGCGGACCAGCTCGAGCGCGTCCGTCCGCGCGTCGATCCGGTTGCGGACGATGAGCGGCGCGTCCAGGTCTTCGAGGGCGACCCCGTCGCTGAGCACGTCGAGCACGTTGTCCACGAGGCGGACGTCGGTCGGCTCGGCGCCGTCCTCGCCGGCGAGCTGGATGCCCGAGTCGGTCCCGTCGAACGTGTTGCCGATGAGGTAGAGCCCGTCGCCGCGGAGCGGGACCCCGCTCCGGATGGCGAACCCGCCGATGCGCGGCGGCGTGCCCGACCGCGTCCCGCCCGTGAACACGTTGCCGACCACGCGGACGTCGGTGACGTCGTCGCCCAGGAGGATCCCGGTCTGGTAGGTCGGGTGCGTGGCCTGGAACGTGAGGCCGAGGAGCCAGACGTGGGGGGCGCCGTCGAGCGAGAGCGCGTAGTTGTCCTCGGTGCCCGTCGCGGGGGGCGGGGCGAGGACCACGTCGGCCGGGTCGCCCGAGGCGGTGGTGATCGTGACGCGCGCGGCGGCGGAGGCCCCGGGGATCGGCCCGATCTCGACGCGCTCGGCGTACGTGCCCGCCGCCAGCTCCATCCGCACGTCCGCACCCACGCCCCGCGTCGCGAGCGCCGCGACGGCGTCGGCGAGCGTGGCGAAGTCGGCCGACGGCGTGCCGACCGCGTACGTCCCGGCGAGCGGCTCCGCCGTGGACGCGACGAACGCGATCGCCCCCGGGTCGACCGGCGTCAATGCCGCGCGGCTCTGCCCCGTCAGGTCGTCCGCGACGCCCACGTCCACGCCGATGGCGTCGACGAACGTCGAGGTCGGGGTGTAGCTCGGCCCGAAGAGCGGGTCGGCGGCGACCGAGTGGTCCTCGTTCCCGCTCTCGCCCGACTGGGCGTCGAGGCTGGCGCCGAACGCGGCGACCGTCTCGAAGTCCATCGGCACCGTGGTCGCGTTCCGGCGGACCCGCCCGAGGACGTCGCCGCCGGTCCAGAGCACGTTGTAGTCCGAGCGCACCGTCGTGCTCGACCGGCCGTTCCGGAACTCGGCCTCGTACGCGATCCCCGACGCCGAGACGAGGAGGTTGTCGCGGAGGTCGACCTGGACCCCCGCGCTCTCGGAGGCGTCGGCGAAGCTGTAGAACAGGGCGTAGAGGGCGGTCCCGGTCCCCGACACGACGGTGTTGTGGAAAAAGTCGATGCTCCCGTTCAACAGGACGCCTGCGTCGTCGGCCACCACGAGGTTGTTCTCGAAGAACCCGTTCGTGGCGTACTCGGCCCCGTTGAACGAGAGGCCGCCGTAGGTCAGGCCGAGGGCCGTCGCCTCGATCCGGTTCCGGCGGACCACGTTGTCGCCCCCCGACCCGATGGCCAGGCCCCGCTCGACGCCCGCGACGACGTTGTCCTCGACGAAGAGGTCGACCGCCCCGCCGGGAGAGTACACCAGCGTGATGCCGTACTGGAACCCCGAGACCTCGGAGCCGCGGATCGACGCGAGCGTCCCGCCGCCGCCGTTGCGCTGGACCCCGTGCGTCCCGCTCGGGTCGGCGCCCGCGGCCAGCCGGAACACCGACGACTCGACCACGAGCGACGTGGCCGTGGCGCTCGTGAAGGCCGTCGTGCTCGTCTCGAACGTGAGGTCGCGGAGGGTCAGCACGGTCCCGCCGAAGTCGACCTGGGACGTGAGCGTCACGTCGGCCGCGTCGGCGGTGGACGAGGTCAGCGTGAGGTCGTCGCCGGTGCCGGTCGAGGGCCAGGGGTCGATGGCGGCGCCCGCGTAGACGCCCGGGGCGAACCGGAACGTGACGGCGGCGGAGGCGCCCTGCGCTTCGAGGTCGGCGGCGGCGGCGGCCAGGGTGGCGTAGTCGCCGGGGATGTCGTAGGTCCCCGCGAGCTGGGCCGAGACGGGCGGGGCGAGAGCGAGGACGCAGAGCGTAGCGAGTCGTCGCATGGGCCGGAGGGGATCGGACGGCGCGCGGTCGCCGTCGAGGCGAAGGTAGGCGGCACGCCGCATTCCGGGGTTAGGCGAAACCGGAGCCCCCCACCCCGCCCCCCGCCCGCCTCGGCACGACGACCGAGGCAGGCGGAGCCGAGTCCTACCGGACGACCGCGGCCCGTTGTGTGACCACCTCGCCGCCGGCCTCGAGCCGGACCGCGTAGACGCCGGCCGCCAGCGCCGCCCCGTCGAGCGTCGCCTCGTACCGGCCCGCCGCGAGGTCCCCGTCCTCCAGCACGACCACACGCCGGCCGCGCACGTCGTACACCGCCAGCCGGACCGGGCCCGCCTCGGGCACGGCGAAGGCGATCTGCGCGGGCCCCGACGTCGGGTTCGGCGCCGGGGCCGACAGAGCGAGCTCCGTGGTCGGCCCCTCGACCGCACCAGCCCCGATCCGCAGGGCGAATCGGTCCTCGACCTCGACCGCGGTCCCCCTCACCGCCTCGGCCTCCGAGAGCGCCGGCCGCACCGGCACCGCGACGGCCCATTCCGAGCGTGTCCGCACGTCGACCTCCGCGCCCGTCTGGCGGTCGACGAGGACGACGGGCAGCCCGTCCGGGAGCGCCGAGGCGTCCCACGAGAGGACGAACGACGCGCTCGCCCCACGGGCGCCGACGGCGAGCGTGACCTCGCCGGGCGCGAACGGCCGGACGTCCCGGCTCACCACCTCGGCCCCGACGCGCGCCGCCAGCACGGCGTACGCCTCCGACCCGACCGGCGCCCGCGGCGCGTCGTCTGCGTCGAGCGCGGGCGAGGCGTCGTCCGCGAAGACGACGGCGAACGACCGGTCCGCGAGAGGCGCGCCGTCGGCGTCCACGCCGTCGAGCGAGAACGAGAGCCGGGCGACCTCGTCCGCCTCGGTCCGCCGTTCGGCCGACCGCGGGGCGGCCGACGCGACCGCCGAGGCCGGGATGGTCAGCACCCTCGGGGCGCCGTTGAGGCGCGGGCCCTTCGCCCGGACGCGGAACCCCTCCCACGGCTGGAGCACGGCCGGCGCCGGCTCCCACGTCCGCGCCTGGTCGTCGTAGACCTCGACGCCGTACGGGGCGGCGAGGTTGTCGCCGCCCGGCCACGCGAACAGCCCGCTCAGGTCGAGCGGCTCGCCGAACGGGTTGGCGAGGTAGTTGAACCGCGAGCCGCCCGTCTGGAGCTCGATCTCGACGTCGGCCGCGTTGGGCGTCAGGTCGGTCGCCAGCGTGGCCGGGAACGACCGGCTCCGGCTCACGTCGGGGTTGCCCACGTCGCGGTCGTAGAAGAACCACCGGAAGCCGTGGCCGGGCTGGAGCACCTCGCCCGTGCCGGCCGAGACGACCCAGCTCGCGGCCTCGGCGTCGTACGCCGTCCACAGGTTCGCAGGCTCGGCGGCCGGGTAATAGCCGGGCACGCCGCGGACGAGGTTCTGCGCGGCGAGGTCGTCGACGGTCACGCCGGCCGAGGGGACGCCGAGGAAGCGCGACCCGCGGCGGCCGTCGATCACGATGGAGACGGGGCCGGAGGCGCCGCCCGTCTCGTCGGCGCCGAGGTCGGGGGCGGAGCCGGCCGGCTGGGGCCGCGGGTCGCCGTCGAAATCCGTCGCCAGCCCGACGTCGGCCCCGGCGGCCTGGAGCGCCTCGGCGGTCGTGTGGAGGTCGCCGCCCGACGGGTCCGCGAACAGGGGGTCGGCGTCGAGGAAACCCGTCGCCGCCGGGCCGCCGGAGTTGAACGCGTCGAGGGCATCGACGAAGGCGCCGAGGTCGTCGAGGACGTCCGGGCCGACCCGTCCGAGACTGCCGCTCGGGGCCCAGAGGGCGTTGTGGGCGCTCTCGAACGGGGCGATCGCGTAGCTCGCGTGGTAGGCCAGCCCGGGGCCCGTGGTCACGAACACGTTGTTGACGACCCGCGTGTTCGGCCCGTCCGAGACGCGGAACGCCTCGCCCCGGCTGACCGAGATCGAGTTGTGGAGGGCCTGCCACCCGTCGGCGTAGTCGAACCAGAGGCCGACGTCGGCGGCGCCGGTCAGGACGATCATGTTGTTCGAGACGACGCCCTCCGCCCCGCCCTCGAGTTCGCTGCTCCGGACCTCGATCCCGTAGTCCCGGGCCCGGACGCGGTTGCCGTCGATCCGGGCCCCCGCGTGGACAGAGGACGCCCGGATGCCGACCCGCCCGGCCTCGACCGTGTTGCCCGTGACCTCGAACACGGCGTCCCGCTCGATGCCGATCCCGACCCCGCTGGCCCCCGAGATCACGTTGTCGCGGACCTCGATCACCCCGCCCGACGCCGAGCCCGTCCCGACGTTGATGGCCGTGGGCACGTCGGAGAACACGTTGCCGATCACGCGGAGGTCGACGCCCCGGAGGTGGACGCCGTCCTGGTACGAGCTCTGCTGCTCGGCGACTGGCCCCTGCCCCTCGATCACGTTGCCGAGGACGTCGAGGCCGACGGCCGTCGAGTAGAGGGTCCGCAGGCTCGACTGATAGGTGGTGCCCTGCGATCGGAGGGTCAGGTTCGAGACCGTCGTGTGGCCGCCGTCGAGTTCGATGACGTAGTTCTCCCCGCTGCCGGCCGGGGCCGGCGGCGCGATCACGGTGTCCGACGGGTCGCCCGAGGCGGAGGTGATCGTGAGCCGCTGGTCGGCCGAGAGGCCCGAGATGTCCTCGATCTCGACGCGGTCGGTGTGGGTGCCGGGCGCCAGCTCGAGCCGAACCGGACCGGCCATCCCCCACGCCTTGAGCCCGGCGACGGCGTCGGCCAGCGTGTCGTAGTCGCCGGGGATGGCGTAGGTGCCGTCGAGCGGCCCGAGGCCGAGCGTGGAGACGTCGAGCGCCGCGCGGGCGATCCCGCCCCCGGAGACCTCATTGATGGTGCCGTCCGGGTCGATCTCGGCACAGAGGAAGTAGCGGCCGGTGTCCGTCGTCTCGGGGATCGTCAGGTCGATCGTCTCGAACCGGATGGTCTCGACCGGCAGCGCGCCGATGGGCACCCGGAGGAGTTCGCCGGTGCAGAGGCCCTCGATGACGCCGCTCGACAGCCCGATGCGGAGCTCCGTCGCCGGCGCGTCGACGCCGCCCACGTTGCCCACGAGCACGCGGAGCGAGACCGTGCCGCCGCCCTCGGCCTCGGGGAACGGCGCGGCCGGGTTGACGTCGCCGTCGACCTCGATCCGGCTCACGCGGAGGTCGGGCCGCGTGCCGGTCCCGTCGCCGGTCGGGTCGGTCGGCCCGCCGTCGTCGGTGACGGTGACGGGGATCGTCGCCGCGTTGTTGGTCTCGAGGTTCTCGTCGATCACCTCGAGGTCGTCGATGTAGGCGAGGACGAAGTAGTCGCCGGGCACCGCGTCGAGCGGGAGGTAGCCGCCGACCGTGCTGGAGGTCCGGGCGAGCGTCGCCAGCGTGGGGAGCGGGTCGTCGTACGGCGCGATGGGGAGGTCGTCGTCGGAGAGCGCCTCGTCGGTCGAGAGGTACAGGCCCACACGCGCGGTTCCGGAGGGCTCGGTCTGGCCGTAGTTCGAGATGGTGTACGCCATCCCGACGGCGCCCTGACCATCGGGGAACGGCGTCGGGTCCGGGCCGCTCTCGGTGAAGAGGTAGTCGGGGCCGGGGCCGGTCGGGAAGCCGGGCGGGGCCGCCTCGGCGGAGCTGCGGAGGACGACCGGCTCGCTCTCGGCGCCGTCGACCACGAACGTGAGCGTGGCCTCGCGGTCGCCCTCGGCGGTCGGCACGAAGCGGGCCTCGAAGAGCGTGAGCCCGTCCCACCCGTCGGACGCGTCCGCCAGTTCGACGGCGAAGTCCTCGGGGTTCGCCCCGCCGAGGACCGCCTGCACGTCGGGCCGCGGCTCACCCTCGCGGACCGGGAACCGCGCGCCGATCGGGCGCGGGAAGCCGTCGCCGCCGACGGGCGTCTCGGCGAGGTCGCGCTCGGCGTGGTCGCGGTAGACGAGCGGGACGCCGACCGTCGTGCTGACGAACACGTTGTCGAGGCCGAGGACCGGCGCGTTCGGGTCGCCGGGCTCGTCGCCCTCGTCGTCGAACCCGTCCTCCTCGAACCGGAGGTAGAACGTCGCGCCGGGCTCGATGGGCGAGAACAGGTCGAGCACGCGCGTCTTGTTGACGGCGAAGCGGTCCGGGGCGTCCGCGTAGCCGCTGGACTCGCGGTCGCCGGTCGAGACGTAGCTGAACTGGTCGAAGTCGACCCACGTCTCGCCGTCGTACGAGTAGCTCGCGTCGGTCCCGGTGTAGTGGTTCTCGTCGGCGCCGGCGCCGTAGATCTCCCACGTGTACCCGACCTCGAGCTGGAAAATGGGCTCGTCCGTGTCGTTGCGGAAGACGAGCGTGGCCTCGCCCGAGGTGAAGTCGAACCCGAGCGCGCGGTCGCCGGCCGTCGCCGCTGGCCCCGACCCGAAGTTGACGAGGCTGGACTGGTTGCCGAAGGTGGCGGAGTAGCCGTTGCCGCCCCGGTCGGTCGTCGTCTTCGTGCCAGCGGAGATGCCGAACCCGTCGGCCGTCCAGCCCGTCGGCAGCGTCGCCTGCTCGGCCGTGCCCATCGAGTCGAACGTCTCGACGTAGAGCCCCGTGAACAGGACGAGGTCCGCGGCCGGCGTGACGAGCGTGACGGCGCCCACGTTGTTCGTCTCCGACGGCTCGTTGACCTCGCCGAGGTCGTCGGCCCGCGCGAGCACGGTGAACTGGCTGCCGACGCCCTCGGGGACGACGAACGCGACCTCGACGGTCGTGCTCGCGCCGACCGCCAGGCTGCCGAGCGTCGTCTCCCCGACCCGCTGGTCGTCGGTCGAGACCTCGTCGTCGTCGGAGACGTAGAGCCCGACGGTGGTCGTCGGCGAGGCCCCGTCGCCGCCGTTCGCGATCACCGCCGAGACGGTCACCGTCTGCCCGACCTCGACCACGCCGTCCGCGTCGTCGGTCGTCACGGACTCGACGGCGAGGTCGGCCGACGGCGGCGGCGTGCCGATCACGAACGAGAACACGACGACGTCGCCGTCGGCGCCCTCCGCGACCAGGAGGTAGTAGTAGCCCGGCGCCCAGTCCGGCGCGTTGACGCCCTCGGTCCCGTCCTCCTCCTCGCCGGCCTCGACGCCGTCGACCTCCTCGGTGCTCAGGAGCGCGTCGTCGCCGGAGACCGTCGCGTCCTCCGAGAGGAGGAACCGGATCTCGGTGTCGGGCCCGTCCAGCGAGCCGACGTTCCGCAGCCTCCAGTCGATGTTGAACGCGTCACCGGGCTCGGCCTGGGTCTGCTCCGGCGTCGCCGAGAGGCGGTAGCCGACCTGGGCGGAGACCGACGTAGCGGCGGCGAGAACGAGGAGTGGGAGAGCGGACCGGCGTATCCAATCCATGGCGCGACATCGAGTCGAGGAACAGAGCAACGAGCGGACGGAGTTCGGACCGACCTCGTGCCCCCGTGTTTCTCGAAGACCCGGTCCGGGGGAGCCCCGGAGGGCCGGTGGCTCGGATCCCCCGGTCCGGGGAGGCCGCCGGGCCGGCAGCGGGGTAGGTTCGACGGATGGCCGCCTCCGCCCCGTTCGTCCGCGCCCCGTCCGTCCCGTCGGCGGTCGGGCTCGTCGTGGCCAACCTCGTCCCGCTCGTCGGCGTGCTCTTTTTCGGGTGGAGCCTGTTCGGGGTGATGTGGCTGTACTGGGCCGAGAACGGCGTGATCGGCCTGTTCGCCCTGCTCCGGATCCTGACGGCCGGCGAGGGCCACGGCCAGAAGTGGACGATGGCCCCGTTCTTCGTTGTCCACTTCGGCATCTTCTGGTCCGTCCACGGCGTGTTCGTGGTGGGCACGTTCGGCGACGACATCGCGCTGTGGGACCCGGGCCTCCAGACGGAGGGGCTCATCGCGCTCGTCCTCAGCCACGGGGCGTCGTTCGCGCTCAACTACCTCGCGCGCGGCGAGTGGAAGACGGCGTCGCCCGGGTCCGAGATGTTCAAGCCGTACGGCCGGGTCGTGCTGCTCCACCTCGTGATCCTGCTGGGCGGCTTCCTCGTCCAGCTGTCGGGGTCGGGCGTGCTGGCGCTCGTCGTCCTCGTCGTGCTGAAGACGGCGCTCGACCTCGGCGTCCACCTCGCCGGCCACTTCCTGCGGCTCCGCGCCGAGGACGTGCCCCCGCCCGACCCGGAGCGGACGACGCTCCGCCTCGACGCGGTCCCGGCGCCGGCCGAGGTCGAGGCCGCCCCGCTGGCGCTCCCCGACGACGACCGCTGACCCCGCCGGCCCGCGTCGACCTCCGGGCCGCCGCGGCGGGAGCGGCGCCGGGCCCGCGGGCGTACGAGGGGTGGCCCCGCCCCCGCGCCCGTGTACCCCGTCGAAGTCCCGTTCTCCTGCCCGTACTGCCTCGCCCCGATCACGATGCTCGTGGACCCGAGCGTGCCAGCCCAGACCTACGTCGAGGACTGCGAGGTCTGCTGTCACCCCATCGAGGTGACGGCCGAGGCCGACGGGGAGGCCGTCACGTCGTTCCGCGCCGAGCGGCTCCAGTAGGCCCGCCTCGGCGCCGAGCCGGTAGGCCGGCGCCGTCAGGCGGGGGAGGTCACGCCGGGAGCGTGAGGAGGAACGTCGCGCCGTCGCCCTCGCGGCTGTAGGCCTGGATCGTGCCGCCGTGGCCCTCCGTCACGATGTCGTAGGCCAGCGAGAGGCCGAGGCCGGTGCCCTCGCCGGCCGGCTTCGTGGTGAAGAACGGCTCGAAGACGCGCGTGCAGTGGTCGAGCGGGATCCCCACGCCGTTGTCCTCGACGCGGACCTCGACGCCGCCCTCGACGGGCGCCGCGACGAGGCGGACCGTCGGGACGTAGCCGTCGCCGGCCCGCTCGGCCGCCGCCTCGACCGACCAGCGGGCGTTCTCGAGGAGGTTCACGAACACGCGCTGGACCGAGGCCGGCTCGACCTCGACGGCCGGGAGGTCGGCGTAGTCGCGCTCGACGTGGACGACCGACGGGCCGAGGACGGTCGAGACCGCCCGCTCCAGGAGCTCCAGCAGGTCCGACGGCCGCCGCTCCCCGCCGACGTCGCGGACGTGGCCCATGAGGCTCCGGATGATCCCCTCCGCCCGCCGCGCGTGGTCCCGCACGCGCCGCGCGTTGTCGACGATGGCCTCGAGGTCGTCGCGGATGGCGTCGGGGTCCGGCGGCTCGCCCGTCTGGCGGGCCGCCTCGAGCGTGCCGAGGAGGTCGGTCGCCAGCTCGGCGTTGAGGTCGGCGAAGTTGGCGACGAAGTTGAGCGGGTTCTGGATCTCGTGGGCGAGGCCGGCCGAGAGGCGCCCGAGCGAGGCCAGCTTCTCGGCCTGGACGAGCTGGCTCTGGGTGGCGCGGAGGTCGCGGAGCGTCCGCGAGAGCTCGTCGTTGGCCGCGCCGAGCTCCTCCGTCCGCACGCGCGCGATCTCGGCCTCCTGGCGGGCCCGCTCGGCCTCGGCGCGGACCTGGGCGACGTCGAGCTGGGCCTGGGTGCGGGCGGCGAGGAACGCCTCGCGGTGGGCCTGGTGGCGGCGGAGGTGGGCGAGCGCCTCGGCGGGGCGGCCGGCCCGCTCGTACGCCTCGGCGAGCGCCTCCTCGACCTCCGCCATCCGGGGGACCGCCCCGACGTCGGACGCGATCCGCTCGGCCTCGTGGAGCGCCTCGAAGGCGCCCTCCGTGTCGCCCTGCGCCAGGAGCGCCCGGCCGATCTGGAGGAGGCTCGTGCTCTGCGCCTGCCGGTTGCCGACCTCGCGGCGGAGCGCGAGCGCGCGGCGGTGGAGGTCGAGGGCGGCGTCGGGGTGGCCGGCCTCCTCCTCCAGCACGCCGAGGTCGTGGAGCGCGCGGGCCCGGTTGATCGCCGTCCCGGCCTCCTCCGCGATCCGGAGCGCGCTCTCGTGGTGGATCCGGGCCTCGTCGAGCCGGCCGAGGTGGCGGAGCGCCCCGCCGAGGACGGTGTGGGACCGGGCCTGCCCGTTGAGGTCGTCGAGCACGCCGAACAGGCGGAGCGCCCGCTCGCCGACCTCCATGGCGCGGTCGGTCTCGCCGAGGTCGAGGTAGCTGTTGCCGAGGCCGGCCAGCATCCACGCCTCCTGCTCGGTGTCGCCGAGGGCGCGGGCCAGCCGGAGCGCCCCGGCCGCCGCGTCGAGCGCGTCCTCGAGGTTGCCGAGGCTGACGTGGACGTCCGCCAGCGAGCCGAGCACGAGGGACCGGCCGCGGAGGGCGCCGAGC
>CAXRFJ010000365.1:0-2556 GCA_964229475.1 Rubrivirga sp. | reverse complement strand
GACGGAGAGCAGCGAGTCGGCCTCGAACAGGCCTCGGACCACGAGGCGGGGCGCCTCCTCCGGGAAGTCGACCTCGAACGCGGCGTCGCAGCCGGTGAGTGGGCCGACGGCGAGCGCCGCCAGCGCGAGAGCGAACAGGCGGCGCATCAGAACGAGAACTGGTAGGACACGGACGGGAGGACGGGCAGGATGCCCTTGCCCACGAGGACGCGCTCGGGCTCGCCCGTCTCCGGGTTCGGCCGGGTGTCGACCTCGGCGTAGAGCGGGTTCGAGCGGTTGTAGAGGTTGTAGACGTGGACCGACAGCGCGTGCGGGCGCGTGCCCCGCCGGAAGAACCAGTCGAGCCCCACGTCGAGCCGGTGCGTGGCGGGCAGCCGGGCCCCGTTCCGCGCGCCGTAGGTGTAGACCTGGGTCGATCCCCCACCGCCCGTGTTCGTCGGGTCGGTCAGGTCGGTGCCCGGCGCGGCGGGGAAATAGGTCACGGTCGGGAGCGTGACCGGCAGGCCCGACTGGTAGACGAACTGGGCCGAGACGTCGACCCGGCCCGAGAGCCGGTGGCGGACGCCGAGGCCGAGGTCGTGGCGGCGGTCGTAGCGGTACGGGTAGCGCGCGCCCCCGTCCACCTCGGCGAACCGGCGGTCGGAGCGGGCGAGGGTGTAGGCGAGGCGGAGGGCCGTCCGCGGCCCCTCGTGCGCGACCGCCAGCGCGAGGCCCGCGGCGCGCCCGTCGCCCGTCGTCACCTGGTCCTGCCAATCGGCGTCGGCGCGGACGATGGTTGTCTCGTCGCGGTAGGCCACGAGCCCGTCCATCGCCTTGACGTAGCCGTCGAGGCTCCAGGTCGTCCGCCCGGCGCCGGTCCGGACGACGCCCTCGACGCCGGCCGACGCCTGCCACGACGACTCGGGCGGGACGCGCTCGGTCGCCGGGACCCAGAGGTCGGCCGGGAGGCCGAGCCCGCCGACCGTCGTGAGGAGGTGGAGGTACTGCGTCATCCGGGCGACGGAGCCGCGGACGGCCAGCCCGCCGCCCAGCGCCACGCTCGCGCCGAGGCGGGGCTCGAGGGCCCCGTACGCCGCGCCGCCGACGGCGTAGCCGCTCGCCCGGAGCCCCGCGCTCACGAGCGCCGGCCCGAGGCGGACCTCGTCCTCGGCGTAGACCGCGCCCTCCCACGACCCGACCGGCGTGGCCCCGAGCGTCGTGTCGGAGGCGGTCCCCGAGGGGTCGTACTCGAAGATGCCCGGCGTGTAGCGGTGCCGCGCGACCGAGCCGCCGAGGCGGACCGTGTGGCGCGGCGACGGCGACCAGTCGAGGTCGGTCTGGAGCGCGACGTCGCGGATGCCCGAGACGTAGCGGGCGCCGAAGGGCTCGGGGGCGCCGGTGTTCGGGTCGAGCCGGACCGCCTCGGCGCCGACGTCGAACCCGTAGGCGCTGGCGGTGACGGTCGTCGCGGCGAAGAGGCGGTCGGAGACGGCGCGGGTCCAGCGGAGCGCGCCCGTCGCGTTGCCCCAGGTGAGGAAGCCGCTGGCCGCCTCCTCGGTCCCGTCCGAGTCGTCGGCGTCGCCGGCGAACCGGTCGCGGCCGGCGTAGAGGCTGACGTAGAGCCGGTCGCGGTCGGAGAGGCGGGCGTTGGCCTTCGCGTTGAGGTCGTAGAAGTAGGCCGTCGGGGTGACGCCGTCGATCCCGCCCGTCGCGGCGAGGACGGGCGCCGCGAGGAGGTCGAGGTAGGTCCGACGGCCGGCGACCATGTACGAGCCGTCGGTCTGGGGGAGCGGGCCCTCGGCGAGGACGGAGCTGGAGAGGAGCCCGATCCGGGCGTGGCCCTGGCGCTCGCGCCGGTTCCCCTCCCGCATCCGGACGTCGACGACGGACGAGAGCCGGCCGCCGTAGCGGGCCGGGAAGCCGCCCTTGAACAGCTCGACGTGCTTGACGGCCTCGGCGTTGAACGTCGAGAGGAAGCCGAACAGGTGCGAGGCGTTGTAGACCGGGATCCCGTCGAGGAGCACGAGCGACTGGTCGGGCGTCCCGCCGCGGACGTGGAGCCCGGCCGTCCCCTCGACGCCGCCGCCGACGCCGGGCGTCGTCTGGAGCGCCTTCAGGAGGTCGGCCTCGCCCGCGAGCGCCGGCAGCGCCTGGACGTCCTCGCCCGTCAGCGCGACCGACGGGTAGGCCCGGACGGCGCGGACGTCGCCGGCCTCGACGACGACCTCGCCGAACGCGACGGAGTCGGCCGCGAGCGCGAGGTCGCGCCGGGCGTCGGCGGCCAGCGTGAGCGTCGTGTCGGCCGGCGCGAGGCCGACGTAGGAGGCGACGAGGCGGACGCGGCCGGCCGGGACGGTGAGGCTGTAGAAGCCGTAGGCGTTCGTCGCGGCGCCGCGGCCCAGCGCGGGCACGTAGACGGCGGCCCCGACGAGCGCCTCGCCGGACGCCGCGTCGGTCACGGTCCCGCTGAGCGTGACGGCGCGCCGTTCGGCCGGCGCGGGCGGGGGAGCGCTCGGCGTCGGGGTCGGCAGGGCGTCGGCCGCGTAGAGCGCGACGGTGCCGGAGGGGAGCCGCCGG
>CAXRFJ010000364.1:0-8452 GCA_964229475.1 Rubrivirga sp. | reverse complement strand
CCCCCATGACCCTCTGCCCCTTCGAGGACGACCGCGTCGGCCACCTCTCCCCGCTCGCGCTCACGCGGGCCGTCTACGACCTCCGCGTCGGGGCGCGGACGCTGCTGGAGGGGATCGCGGCGGCGTTCCCGTCGGAGCGGCTGGCCCTCCACACGCGCGGCGCGGTCGCGGGCGTGGCGGCCGAGGAGCACCCCGAGGCGGGCGGGGTCGGGGGGCCGACGCTCTTCGTCAACGGCCGGTGGCTCGTGCGGCCGGGCGACGCGCTCGACGCCGTCCGCGGGCTGGTGGGGGGACGTGAGGCCCGGGCCGTCACGCAGGGCGACACGCTCCTCGCGCTCTGGCACCCGGACCCGCCGGCCGGCCTGACGGCGGCCGACGCGCTCGACCGGTCTCGGGCGGCGGGGGTCCCGGACGAGGCCGTCGAGGGGGCGACGCTCGTCACGTACCTCTGGGACCTCATCGACGACCTGGGGGAGCGGATCGCCCACGACCTAGAGGCGGGGGGCGGGCTGGGGACGCACGCCGGCACGGTCGAGGACGGCGCGCACGTGGTCGGCCCCGCCTCGGTCCACCTCGGCGAGGGCGCGGTGGTCCGCGTCGGCGCCGTGGTCCGGGCGGACGCGGGGCCCGTCTGGATCGGCCCGGGCGCCGAGGTGGGCGAGAACGCCGTCGTGAGGGGGCCGGTGTACGTCGGCCCGAAGGCCCTCGTCAAGCCCGCGTCCCGCGTCGAGGCGAGCGCGCTCGGGTACTGGTCGAAGGTGGGCGGCGAGGTCCACGGGAGCGTGGTCCACAGCCTGTCGTCGAAGGCCCACGACGGGTACCTCGGCGACAGCTACCTCGGGCGGTGGTGCAACCTCGGCGCCGACACGAACACGTCGAACCTCAAGAACGACTACGGCGAGGTCACGCTCTGGGACGCCGTCGCGGAGGACTTCGTGGGGACGGGCCGCCAGTTCGCCGGGCTGTTCATGGGCGACCACTCGAAGTGCTCGATCAACACCATGTTCAACACGGGGACCGTGGTGGGCGTGTTCAGCAACCTGTTCGGGGCGGGGGTCCCCCCGCGGCACGTCCCGAGCTTCTCGTGGGGCGGCGCCGACGGCCTGGTGCCGTACCGGATCGACAAGGCCCTCCGCGTCGCCGAGGCCGTCATGGCGCGCCGCGAGCGCGCGCTCTCGGACGCCGAGCGGGGCCGGCTGGCGTCCCTCGCCGGGGCGGCGCCCTAACTGTTATCGAGTTAGCAGGGCACGACATCTCGCCTGTTCGGATGTGAGGCGCGCGGGTAGCTTCCGCGCTGCACCTCTCGCCCCGTCTGAATGGCCCGTCCGCTACTCACCCTTCTCTCCGTCCTGTTCGTCGCCGGCTCGGCCCTGGCCCAGACCGGCGGCCTCCGCGGCTTCGTCACCGGCGCCGACGACGGCCAGCCGCTCATCGGGGCGACGGTCCTCGCCCAGCCCCTCGACGCCGACGGCAACCCGCAGGGCGACCCGCGCGGCTCGGCGACCGACATCGACGGGCTCTACGTGATCCCCCGGCTCAGCGTCGGGGAGTACGTCGTCCGCGTGAGCTACGTCGGCTACGAGACGCAGTCCGAGCTGGTGACGATCGAGGCCGGGCCGATCCGGTCCTACGACGTCGCGCTCCCGGTCGAGACGGGCGGCCTCGAGGTCGTCGTCGAGAGCGAGCGGTCGGCGGGCGGCGCCCGCGTGACGGCCGGCGTCCAGGCCATCGACCCGAAGGACATCGAGATCGTCCCGGCGCCCGACGTCTCGGGCGACCTCGTGAGCTACCTCACGACCTCGCCGGGCGTCGTGACCACGGGCGACCGCGGCGGCCAGCTGTTCGTCCGCGGCGGCGAGCCGAGCCAGAACCTCGTGCTCCTCGACGGGATGGCGCTGTACCAGCCGTTCCACGTGCTCGGGTTCTACTCGGCGTTCCCCAGCGACATCCTCGCCGGGGCCGACCTCTACGCCGGCGGCTACCCGGCCCGGTTCGGCGGCCAGGTCTCGTCGGTCCTCGACATCCAGACCCGCAACGGCAACAAGCGCGCGTTCGCGGCGGCCGGCTCCGTCGCCCCGTTCGTGAGCGCGGCCCGGGTCGAGGGCCCGCTCGTCCCCGGCGCGGCCTCGTTCGTGGTCTCGGGCCGCAAGAGCGTGGTCGAGGAGGGCGCCTCGCGGATCGTCGACCAGGACCTCCCCTACGACTTCGGCGACGTGTTCGGGAAGGTCCACGGCGTCCTCACGCCGAACGCCCAGCTCTCGGTCCAGGGCATCCACACCTACGACCGCGGGACGATCGGCGAGGACGTCGGCGGCGACGTGCCGGAGGAGGTCGGGTACCGGAACACGGCCGCGGGCCTCCGCTTCCTGTACCTCCCCAACGTGTCGGCGCTGCGGGCCGAGATCCTCGTCAACGTGTCGCAGCTCGAGAGCGAGCAGGGGCTCGACACGCTCCGGAACGTCCCGCTCCGGGCGTCCTCGATCGGCCGGCTCAACGCCGAGACGAACCTCACGTTCTACCTCCCGTCCGTCGACCTCCACACGGGCGTGTTCGTCCGCACGAACCGGCTGACGAGCGACCTCCGGCTGGCCGGCGGCGACAACCTCCGGGAGTTCTTTACCGAGGCCGGCGCCTACGTCGAGCCGGAGCTCCGCCTCGGCGGGCTCTCGCTGCAGGGCGGCCTCCGCATCCAGAGCTACCCCAACGACGGGCGGACGTACCTCGAGCCGCGCGCCCGCGCCGTGTGGCAGGGCGGCGTCCACGAGGTCTCGGCGGCCGGCGGGCTCTACCACCAGGAGGTCATCGGCGTGAACGACCGCCGCGACGTGGCCAACGTGTTCACGGCGTGGACGCGGGCCCGCCAGGACGAGGTGCCGTCGGCCTGGCACGGCATCGTGGGCTACCGCGTGACGCCGACGCCGTGGCTCGAGCTCGTGGCCGAGGGCTACGTCAAGTTCCTCGACAACCTCCAGGTCTCGGAGTGGACGGCGTTCCCGCGCTTCTCGACCGGGACGCAGCCGGCGACCGGCGAGGTCTACGGCCTCGACACGCGCGTCGAGGTCCGCGCCCGGAACGCCTACGCCTACGTCAGCTACGGCCTCGCCGAGGTGACCTACGACGCGCAGGGCCCGAACCTCCAGCTGTGGTACGGCGAGGAGACCCTCCGCTTCAACCCGCCGCACGACCGCCGCCACCAGCTCAACGCGCTCGTCTCGACGACCGTCGCCGGCGTCGACCTCTCGGCCCGGTTCCAGTTCGGCTCGGGCCTCCCGTTCACGCGGGCCCTCGGGTTCGACCGGTTCATCTCGCCGAACACGCCGCCCGACGTGGTCGAGACGCCCGGCACGCGCCGCGTGATCTACGAGCGGCCCTACAACGGCCGCCTGCCCACCTTCCACCGGCTCGACCTCTCGGCCGACCGGACGTTCCGGCTCTCGCCCGGCCTCGACCTCACGGCCCAGGTCGCGCTCATCAACGCCTACGACCGGGCCAACGTGTTCTACTACGACACGTTCACGCTCCGGCGCGTGGACCAGCTCCCGCTCATCCCGTCGTTCGGCATCAAGCTGGCCGTCAACGACTAGATGACCCGCCTCCTCCCCCTCCTCGGGCTCGTCGCGCTGGCGGCGTGCTCGGACGCCGTCGACCCGACGCTCGGGACGCCCCAGGCGTTCTCGCTCTACGGCTACCTCGACCCCACCGCCAGCCGCCAGGCCGTCCGCGTGGCGCCCATCCTCGGCACGATCGACGCCGACACGTCGCGGACGCTCGCCGCCCGCGTGACGTCGGTCGAGCGCGGGACCGGCCGGACGGCCGCCTGGCGCGACTCCGTCGTGGTCTACCGCGACGGCTCGGCCGGCCACATCTTCGTCGCCGACTACACGCCGACCCCGGGCGAGACGGTCGAGCTCCGCGTCGAGGAGACCGACGGCGACCAGCGCGTGACGACCGTCGAGGTCGACGTGCCGTTCCTCGCGCGGTCCGAGATCGGCGAGCCGCTCGCCGGCGTCTCCGAGACCACCTACCCCGTGACGGTCCGCGGTGTGCCCCGCGTCATCGGCGGGACGCTCCGGCTCTACGTGACCGGCTTCCCGACGGCCCCGAGCGACACGACGACGCTCGTCGTCCCGTTCGAGCCGGGCCAGCTCCCGATCCGGGAGGAGGCCGGCCAGTGGGTCGCGACGGTCCCGTTCCTCGCGGCCACCCGCGCCTACCTCCAGACGAACGGGCTCTACCAGCGCGGGCTGACCCTCCTGGAGGCCGAGTTCGCCCCGTTCGTGACGAGCGCCTCGTGGGCCGTGCCCCCGGGCGGGCTCGACGAGGAGGCCGTCGTCGAGCCGGGGGCGTTCACGAACGTGAACGGTGGGTTCGGGTTCGTGGGGGGCGGGTTCGAGGCGCCCGTCCGGTGGCTCCCCTCGCCGGGCACCCAGTACCGGGCCGGGTTCGCCATCGAGAACGACCCGGCCGGGTTCATCGCGGTCAACGAGGTCGGCGAGGGGTTCGCCGAGCTCTACAACCCGACCCTCGAGCCGGTCGGCCTCGGGGGGTACTACGTGACGGCCGCGGGGCTGCAGGACGGCACGCGGCTCCCGCTCAGCACCGTGATCGAGCCGGGCGAGTTCCTCGTCGTCGACGGCCCGTTCGCGGTCGTGCCCGAGACGGAGGTCAAGCTGCTCTCGCCCTCCGGGCGCCAGGTCTCCCGGATGTACATCGAGCCGCTCACGGGCGGCCTCGACTACGAGCAGGAGACGTGGGGGTCCTACCCCGACGGGCTCTCGTTCCCGACCCGGGGCACGGCCGACAACCCCGGGACCGACCTGTTCCACGGGCCGCTGATCGCGACGCCGGGCGGCCCGAACCGGCCGTCCCTCGTCCCGGCCGTCATCAACGAGCTGTACACCGAGGGCGAGGCGGGGTGGGCCGAGGTCCTCGAGACCGACCGGAGCTTCGCCAGCGCCACCCTGTTCTCGACCCCCCGCGACCTGTTCGGGGGCCGGAGGGCCGCCCGCGCCGCCGGGACGCCCTTCCTGGTCGCCCAGGAGGGCGACGGGCTCGAGCTCAGCCAGAGCGGCGGCGTCGTCTACCTTCTCGCGTCGTACGGCCCCGCCCCGGACCCCGGGAGCGTCCGCCCCCAGCGCGTCGTGGACGCCCGCGCGTACGGCCCGCAGACGCCCGGCCGGTCGGTGGGCTACCTCCCCGACGGGCTGGCCTCCCCGCGCGAGCCCGACCTGAACTGGACGGAGGGCCTCCTCCCGACGCGCGGCGCCCCCAACGCCGCCGCCCGCCTCGGCCTCTAGCCGCTCCGATGCGCCGCCCGCGTCTCCTGCTCCCCCTCGCCGCCGCGGCCCGCGGCGTGGCGGCGCTCGGGGCGTGCTCCGACGCCGTCGACCCGACGCTCGGGACGGACCGCGCGTTCTCGCTCTACGGCTACCTCGACCCCACCGCCGACCGCCAGGCCCTCCGCGTCGCCCCGATCTACGACACCATCGACGCCGACACCGTCGCGGCCACGCCGGCCCGCGTGACGTCGGTCGAGCGCGAGACCGGCCGGGAGGTCGTGTGGCGCGACTCGGCGGTCACGTTCCGCGACGGGTCCGTCGGCCACGTCTTCGTCGCCGACTACACCCCGACCCCGGGCGCGACCGTCGAGCTCCGCGTCGAGGAGGCCGCGCCGGCGGCGCGCGTCGTGACGACGGAGGTCGCGGTCCCCCCCATCCGCCCGCTCGTCATGGCCGACGGGGCCCGCCTGCCTCGGGGGACCTACCGGGCCGAGGTCGAGGGCGTCCCGCACGTCCAGGCCGGCCTGCTCCTCGTCCACGTGCTCGGGCTGCCCGGGACGGAGCCGGGCGAGGTCGGCACGTTCGCGGTCGGGTTCGAGCCCCTCCCGGCCACCGAGGCGGCGCCCGGCACGTGGGCCCTCGAGGTCCCGTTCCTCTCGCGCGCCTACACCGAGCTCCGGCGCCGCGGCCTCGTCGGCGTCGTGGAGCTGGTCGAGGTCGAGCTCGTCGCGTTCGTGACGAACGAGGCGTGGGCCGCCCCGCTCGCCGACGCCGACCCCGACGTGCTCGTCGAGCCCGGGACGTTCTCGAACGTCGAGGGCGGGTTCGGCTTCGTGGGGGGCGGGTACCGGACGGCCCTCCGCTGGACGCCCTCCTTCACGGTCCAGGCCACGGCCGGCTTCAGGGTCGACGTCGACCCCGCCAGCCGGGTCCGGATCAACGAGGTCTCGCTCACCGACGGGTGGGTCGAGTTCTACAACACGACGCCCGAGCCCGTCCAGATCGGCGGCTACGCCCTGGCCGTCGTCTCCGAGACCATCGGCCGGGACGACGAGACGGGGCCGACCTTCCGGATCCCCGACGGGACGGCCGTCCAGCCGGGCGCGTTCTACCTCGCCCAGGCCGGGCTGTTCATCGAGGCCGGCGACCGCGTCCAGCTCCTCAACGCCGACGGCCGCGCCGTGCAGGAGCTCTACGTCGACCCCCTGTCGATCGGGGTCGACGAGGTGGCCGCGTTCGGGGCCTACCCCGACGGCCGGACCCTCACGACCCGGCCCCTCGCCCCCGAGCCCGAGGACGACGGCGAGGGCACCCCGCCGCCGCGGCCCCCGCAACTCGACGTGTTCGCCGGGCCCAACGTGCCCACGCCGGGCGCGCCCAACGCCCCGCTCTACCGGCACGCAGCCGTCAACGAGATCCTGACCGCCGGCGCCGACGGCTGGGTCGAGGTCTTCTCCCAGGCCCGGACCCGCTTCCACTACCGCATCGCGTCGTCGCTCGACCGGCTCCTGGAAGCCCCCGAGGTCTTCGTCGACTCGGCCCAGGTGCTCGCCTCGTCGGACGAGGGCGAGTTCCTGGAGCTCTCGCAGACCGGCGGCGAGGTGTTCCTCCTCGTCCGCTACTTCGACCCCGTCACCGAGGCGCAGGTCTTCCGCGTCGTCGACGTCCGCGATTACGGGCCGCAGACGCCGGCGCGCTCGACGGGCGCGCTCCCCGACGGGCCCGACGGCGCCTGGACCGACGGCCTCCGCCCCACGCGCGACGCCCCCAACGCCGCCTCCCGACTCCTCGCCGGCTCCGGCTAAATGCGCCTCCCGACCCTCCTCGCCCTGGTCGCGCTCGTCACGCTGGCGGCGTGCTCCGACACCGTCGACCCGACGCTCGGGACCGACCAGGCGTTCTCGCTCTACGGCTACCTCGACCCCACCGCCGACCGCCAGGCGATCCGCGTCGCCCCCATCCTCGGGACGATCGACGCCGACACGTCGCGGACGCTCGCCGTCCGCGTGACGTCGGTCGCGCGCGGGACCGGCCGGGCGGCCGCCTGGCGCGACTCGGCGGTCACGTTCCGCGACGGGTCCGTCGGCCACGTCTTCGTCGCCGACTACACCCCGACCCCGGGCACGACGGTCGAGCTCCGCGTCGAGGAGACCGACGGCGACCAGCGCGCGGCGACCGTCGAGGTCGACGTGCCGGCCCTCGCCACGCCCGCGCTCGGGGAGGCGGCGCCCGTCGGCGTCGACGTGGCCTACCCCATCCGGCTCGACGCCCCGCGCGTGCTCGACGTCGAGGTGGTGTTCCGGGTGGCCGGGCTCCCCGGCGCCACCAGCGACTCGACGGCGGTCACGTTCGACGGGGTCGCCCCGTTCGCGCCGGACGGCGCGGGCCGCTGGGCGCTCGACTTCGGCTTCATCTCGACGGCGCGGTCCTTCCTCGCCTCGGAGGTCGTCGGGGGCGCGAGGCTCCGGCTCGTCGACGTGACGGTCCGCGCGTTCGTGGCCGACGCCGGCTGGGACGTCCCCGAGGGCGGGTTCGACGAGGAGGAGATCGTCGAGCCGGGCACGTTCTCGAACGTCGGGGGCGGGTTCGGCTTCGTCGGCGCCGGCTACTGGACGGAGGTCCGCTGGACGCCCGCACTGGCCACCCAGATGCGGGCCGGCTTCGAGGTCGACGGCGACCCGGCCTCGGTCCTCACCATCAACGAGGTGAGCGCGGCCGGGTGGGTCGAGCTCTACAACCCGACGCTCGACGCCGTGCCGGTCGGGCGCTACCGCCTCGAGGCCGGGGGGGCGTCCGTCGAGATCGTCGACGGCGTGCTCGTCCCGCCGCTCGGGTTCGCCGCCTTCGACGTGGCGCCCCAGATCTCCGACGGCCGCGTGGCGCTGGTGAGCCGGAGCGGCCAGACCGTCACCGCGCTCGACGTCGAGGGGCTCCCGGTCAAGGCCGCGCTCGGCAGCTTCGGCTCGTACCCCGACGGCCGGAGCCGCCTGTTCGGCGAGATCGCCGGGTACCGCAACGTCAACATCTTCCGGGGCCTCCTCTCCCCGACGCGCGGCCGGCCGAACCGCCCGGTGGTCCGCGCCGCGCTGGTCAACGAGGTGTTCTCGGCCGGCAGCGACGGGTGGGTCGAGCTGCTCCGCCGCCAGGGCGTCAACGACGTCTACATCACCGAC
>CAXRFJ010000363.1:0-7778 GCA_964229475.1 Rubrivirga sp. | reverse complement strand
CTCGTGTCGGCGGGGCGCGCTCGTGTCCGGGACCCACGCACGGGTCGCCTCGTTTGCCATTCCTTCACACGGGCGGTTTCTTCCCCCATGCCCCTTCTCCGCCAAATGGACCTCTCCACGGCCGACGCGCTGGCCCCGATCCCGTTCACGCCGTCGCCCGACCCGACGCTGGGGGTCGAGATCGAGCTCCAGATCGTGGACCCCGTCACGTTCAACCTCAAGCAGGGGTCCGTGGACCTCCTCGACCGGCTCGGCGGGGAGCACCCGAAGATCAAGCAGGAGCTGACCCAGTCGACCATCGAGGTCATCACGGGCATCTGCGACGACGTGGCCGGGTGCGTGACCGACCTCGGCGGGTCGCTCCGGGAGCTGTACGACCTCGGCGACGAGCTGGGGCTGGCGTTCTCCTCGGCCGGGACGCACCCGTTCGGGCAGTGGCGCGACCAGAAGATCTTCCCCAACGACCGCTACCAGAGCCTCGTCGACAAGATCCAGTGGCCGGCGCGGCGGCTCCTCATCTACGGGCTCCACGTCCACGTCGGGGTCTCCTCCGGCGAGAAGGCCATCGCCGTCTCGAACGCGCTCGCGAGCTACCTCCCGCACCTCCTGGCGGTCAGCGCGTCGAGCCCGTTCGTCGACTTCGAGGACACCGGCCTGGCGAGCACGCGGTCGAAGATCTTCGAGGGCATGCCGACGGCCGGGCTGCCGTACCGGCTCGCCAACTACGGCGAGTTCCAGCGGTTCATGAACACGCTCGTCCGCGCCAAGGCCATCGAGACGATCCGCGAGATCTGGTGGGACATCCGGCCGCACCCGAACTTCGGGACGCTCGAGATCCGGATCTGCGACGCGCCCTCGACGATGCACGAGATCGCGTCGATCGTGGCGCTCGTCCAGTGCCTCGTGGTGGCCATCGGGGACCGCTACGAGAAGGGGTCGCCGCTCCAGCTCCTCAAGCCGTGGATCCTGCGCGAGAACAAGTGGCGGGCGGCCCGCCACGGCCTCGACGCCGACGTGATCTGCGACAACGACGGCGACCACGCGCCGCTCCGCCAGCAGATCCCGGACCTCGTGGCCAAGCTGGAGCCGGTCGCCGAGCGGCTGGGCTGCCTCGACGAGCTCCGCGGCCTCCACCGCGTGCTCGACGAAGGCGCCTCCTACGAGCGCCAGCGGCGCACGCTGGAGCGGTCGAGCCGGCTGCCGGACGTCGTCGCCGCGCTGGCGGGCGAGCTCCGCGACAGCGTCCTCGACGCGCCGGTGCCCGAGGCCGACTAGGCCGGCCTCGGGGAACGCGCGGGCCCTCCGCGGGCTCCTCGCCGGGCCTTCGCGGGCGCGGCGAACGGATCGGGCGCTCGCTACGTTGGTCACGATTCGATCCCACCGCCTCAGCCTCCGCCCCCGTGCTCACCGCCGACGCGCCCGCCCCCGCCGCCGACCCCGCCCTCCCCGACGCCTTCCGCACGGACCTCGTCGCGCTCCGCCGCGAGCTCCACCAGCACCCCGAGCTCGGGTTCGAGGAGGTCGAGACGTCGCGGCGCGTCCGCCGCTGGCTCGAGGCCCGCGGCCTCCACCCGTCGGCGCCGCTGGCGGGGACCGGGTTCGTGGTCGATGTCCAGGGCACGCGGCCCGGCCCGACCGTCGCGTACCGGGCCGACATGGACGCGCTCCCCATTCTGGAGGCGACCGACGCGCCGTACCGCTCGCAGACGCCGGGCGTCATGCACGCCTGCGGCCACGACGCCCACATGACGGTCGCCTGCGGCGTGGCCGCCCTCGCCGACGCGCGCCGCGACGAGTTCGCGGGGACGGTCCGCGTCCTGTTCCAGCCGGCGGAGGAGATCACGCCCTCCGGCGCCCCGGCCATGATCCAGGCCGGCGCCCTCGACGGCGTCGACGCCATCTACGCCGTCCACATGGACCCGTCGCACGCCGTCGGCCGGTTCGGCTTCCGGCGCGGGTCGCTGACGGCCGCCTGCGCGCCGTTCCGCGTGACCGTGTGCAGCGAGCGCTCGGGCCACTCGGCGCGGCCCCACGAGGCCGTCGACACGGTCTGGGTGGCGAACCAGATCGCGACCGAGATGTACCAGCTGCCCGGCCGCGTGACCGACGCGCGGAAGGCGTCGGTCCTCACGATCTGCCGGTTCCGCGGCGGCGACGCGCTCAACGTGATCCCGTCGGAGGTCGAGTTCGGCGGCACCATCCGCTGCTCGGACGGCGAGACGCTCGGGTTCCTCCGCGAGAAGATCCGCCGCGTGGCCGGCGCCCTCGGCGCCGTCTACAAGGCCGACGTCGACGTCGACTTCGACGCGACGCTCCCGGCCGTCGTCAACACCGACGCCGAGATCGAGCGGGCCCGCCAGACGGCGGCCGACCTGTTCGGGCCGGAGGCCGCCGTGCGGATCCCGCTCCCGAGCATGGGCGGCGAGGACTTCGCGTACTACCTCCAGGAGGTCCCCGGCGCCATGATCCGGGTGGGGACGGCCGCCGGCCCCGAGACGCGCTACCCGCTCCACCACGCGCGGTTCGACCTCGACGAGAGCGCGCTCCCGCTGGCGGCCCGGCTCATGACGGAGGTCTGCCTCCGCGACCTCGCGGCCCGCGCCGGGGCCTAGCCCTCCCCGGCCGCTCCCGCCCCGGCACCGAGCCGGACGGGGCCGTTTGGGGCGCTCGCCCTAGCTTCGGGGGCCCCCCTCCCGCCCGATGCGCCGGCTCGTTCTCGTCTGTTTTGCCCTCGCGCCCGCCCTCGGCATTGCGCAGGCACCTGCACCGGGAGACCTGGTCATAAACGAGGTGATGTACGACCCGCCCGCGCCGCAGCCGTCGGCCAACGAGTGGGTCGAGCTCCTCAACGTGACCGGCGGCCCGCTCGACCTCGGCGGCCTCACGCTGACGGACGGGACCGGGACGACGGAGCCGGTCGCCGAGGGCACGACGCTCCCCGCCGGGGGCCACTTCGTGATCGCCCGCGACGGCGACGCGTTCGCGGCGGCCTACCCCGGCGTGGCATTCGTCGACCTCGGCGGCTTCCCGTCGCTCAACAACACCGGAGACCGCGTGGCCCTCCTCGTCGACGGCACCGAGATCGACGCCGTCCCCTACCTCCCGTCGTGGGGCGGCTCCGACGCGTCGCTCGAACGGCGCGACCCGCTCGGGCCAAGCGACGCCGCGGGCAACTTCGGCACGACGACCAGCCCGGCCGGCGGGACGCCCGGCGCCCGGAACACCCTGTTCGTCGAGGACACCGAGCCCCCGGAGCTCGTCGGCGCCGAGGCCCTCGACGCGCAGACGGTCCGGGCGACGTTCAGCGAAGCGGTGGACCCGGTGACGGCGGAGACCGCCTCGAACTACGCGATCGACGGGGACGTCGGGACACCGGCGGCGGCCCTCGTCGGGGACGCGCCGAACGAGGTCGTCCTCGCGCTGGCGGCCCCGCTCGCCGGGCCGGCCACGTACACGCTCACCGTCCGCGGCGTGACCGACCTCCGGGGCAACGCCCTCGCGGAGGCGACCGCGACGTTCTTCGCCGGCCAGGGCGGCGTCGCGGGGCCCGGCGACGTCGTCATCAACGAGTTCCTGTACGACGAGCCCGCGGACGGGACGCCCGGCGAGTACGTCGAGCTCCTCAACCCGACCGACCGGGCCTTCGACCTCCGCGACTTCGGCCTCAACGACGGCACCGGCAGCCCGGCGCCGATCACCGACCAGCCCGTGTTCGTCGGCCCCGGCGAGTACGCCGTCGTGGTCGAAGACGGCGCGCTGTTCGCCGCCGCCTTCCCCGGCGTCCCGTTCGTCGAGCCCCCGACGTGGAGCGCGCTCAACAACACGGGCGACGCGGTCGTCCTCACGTTCGGCGACGTCACGGTCGACTCGCTGTTCTACGGCCCGGACTGGGGCGGGCAGGACGCCAGCCTCGAGCGGCGCGACCCCGATGGCCCGAGCGTCCGGGCCAACTTCGGGACGACGACGGACCCGCGCGGCGGGACGCCGGGCGCGCCCAACGTGCCCGAGCCGGCCGACGCCGTCCCCCCCGCCCTCGTCGCCGTCGAGGCGGTCGACGCCACGACCGTCCGCGTCGCGTTCGACGAGGCGCTCGACCCGGCGACGGCCGAGGCCCCCTCGAACTATACCCTCGACGGCGGCGTCGGGGCGCCCGCCTCGGCGACGCTGCAGGACGACCCGAGCGCGGTCGCCCTCACCGTGTCGAACGTCGCCGACGCCGCCGGGAACGTGCTCGCCGACACGACGGCGACGTTCTTCTTCGGCGTCGGGAGCGTCCCGGCCCCGCGCGACCTCGTCGTCAACGAGTTCCTCTACGACGAGCCGGCGGCGGACAACCCGGGCGAGTTCGTCGAGCTGGTCAACCGGACCGACCGGTCGTTCGACCTCCGCGAGTTCACCCTGAACGACGGGACGGGCGACGCCGAGCCGGTCACGGGCCAGCCGGTGTTCGTTGGGCCGGGCGAGTACGCCGTGATCGTGGAAGACGGGGCGCTGTTCGCCGCCGTCTTCCCGGGCGTCCCGTTCGTGGAGCAGCCGCGGTGGAGCGCGCTCAACAACGGCGGCGACGCCGTGGTGCTGGCGTACCAGGGGACCGTCATCGACTCGCTCTTCTACGATTCGGCCTGGGGCGGCGAGGACGCGAGCCTCGAGCGGAAGGACCCGGACGGGCCGTCGTCGGTGGCCTCGAACTACGCCACGACCTCCGACCTGCGCGGCGGCACGCCGGGCGCGCAGAACAGCCAGTTCATGCCCGACGTGACCGGCCCGCAGCTCGTCGCGGCCGCCGCCCGCCCCGACGGGCGGGCGCTCACGGTCACCCTCGACGAGCCGCTCGACCCCACGTCGTTCGGCCCGTCCGCGTTCAGCGTCGGCGGCCAGGCTCCCGCGGGCGGCGACTACGACGGCGCGACGACAGTGGCGCTCACGCTCAACGCCCCGCTGCCCGCCGGCCCCACGACGGTCACGGCGACGGACCTCGTCGACCTCCTCGGCAACACGACGGCGTCGACCTCCACGACCGTGGACTTCACGCCCGACGTGGACGCGCCCGCGGTGACCCGGGCGACGGCGCTCGGGGGGGCGCGTGTCCGGGTCCGGTTCAGCGAGCCGCTCCGGCCCGCCTCGGCACAGAACCCGGAGGCCTACACGGTGGAGCAGGACGGGGAAGCGATCGCCGTCGGCGGGAGCGTCGCCGTGGTGGACGAGGAGGCCGGCGGCGTCCTCGCCGCCGAGGTGGAGGTCACGACGACCCTCCCCGACCGGACGCTCCTCACCCTCGTGGCCCGCGGAATCGAGGACCTCGCGGGGAACGCCACCGCCCGATCGGAGGCCCGCTTTTTCGTCGGCACGGCCGACACGCCTGGGCCGGGCGACGTGGTCGTGACCGAGGTCCAGTACGACCCGCAGAATGGGAGCGACGGCGAGTACCTCGAGCTGCTCAACACGACGGCCAGCGCCGTCTTCGACCTCCGCGGGATCCTCCTGAGCGACGGCGAAGACGAGGGCGCCCCGCTCTCCGACGAGCCCGCCGTGCTCCTCCCGGGCGAGCCCGTCGCGGTCGCGCGGGACGCGGACGGCTTCCGGGCCGTCTTCCCCTCCGCTCCGTTCGTCGAGGGCGAGGGGATCAGCCTGTCCAACAGCGGCGAGGCCGTCGTCCTCCGCGCCGCCGGCGCCGTGCTCGACTCGGTCGCCTACGCCCCCGGCTGGCACCGCGTGGAGCTCGACGACGCGACCGGGATCAGCCTCGAGCGCCGCGACCCGGCGGGGCCGTCGACCGACCCGGCCAACTGGTCGTCGTCCCTCGACGAGCGCGGCGGGACGCCCTCCGCCCCGAACTCGGTCGGGCTCTCCGGGACGCCCGTCGAGCGCGCGGCCGGGCTGACGATCACGAGCCCGTTCGCGCCGACGCGCGGCGAGGCCGCCCAGATCACGTACCGGCTCTCGACCGAGGCGGCGCTCGTCCGCGCGCGGATCTACGACGGCGGCGGGCGCCTCGTGCGGGAGATCGAGGCCGGCCGCCTGAGTGGGAGCACGGCGACGCTCACGTGGGACGGCACCGACGAGAGCCGCCGCCCGCTCCGCGCCGGCATCTACGTGGTCCTCGTCGAGGCCGTCGACGCTCAGGGCGGGACGACGGAGGCGTTGCGCGGGGTGGTGGTGCTGGCCCGGCCGTAGCCCGCCACCTGCGGGAAGCGCTTCGCGTTCCGCACCCCGAATTCGGCCGATGCGCGCACGGATGGGCCGTAGTTTGAGGCCGTTCGGGGCGGGCGCTGAACGGCTCGCCGGTCGCACGGAGAATCCACCCGGCCGCCCCGCACGGATGGAACAGGGCCGCCCGTTCCCGATTCGACGCCCACCAGCCCCCCGGACCCATGAGCACGACTGCCACCGCCCCGGCGCCCGCCTCCCCGACCGGCGCCCCCGCTCTCCCCGCCCCGGTCTCCCTCAGCGACCGCGCGGCCGCCGAGGTCCGCCGGATCGTCGCCAACAAGCAGATCCCGACCGAGTTCGGCCTCCGCGTCGGCGTCAAGGGCGGGGGGTGTTCGGGGATGAGCTACGTCCTCGGCTTCGACAAGCGGCGCGACCACGACCTCGCGTTCGACCTCGACGCCGACCACGAGGCGGGCCCCATCACCGTGTTCATGGACAAGCGCCACGGGCTCTACCTCATGGGCACGACCGTCGACTACCACGACGGCCTCGACGCGCGCGGGTTCATCTTCGAGAACCCCAACGCGACCCAGACCTGCGGCTGCGGCAGCTCGTTCGCTGCCTAGCCAGGCCGCCGGCCTCGGCGCCCCGCCCGACGGAGCGGCCGAGGCCGGCGACCCCACGCGCCTCGGCGCAACCCCCTCCATCATGGAAGGCAACTTTTCCAACCGCGTCCGCGACGTGATCTCGTACTCCCGCGAGGAGGCGATCCGGCTCGGGCACGCCTACATCGGCACCGAGCACCTGCTCCTCGGCATCATCCGGGAGGGCGAGGGGATCGCCGTCAAGAGCCTCCGCAACCTCGGGTGCGACCTGTTCAAGCTGAAGAAGGCCGTCGAGGACACCGTCCGGAGCACGGGCGGGACGCTCACCGTCGGCAACATCCCGCTGACGAAGCAGGCCGAGAAGGTCCTCAAGATCACGTACCTCGAGGCGAAGCTGTACAAGAGCGACGTCATCGGGACCGAGCACCTGCTGCTGTCGCTCCTCCGCGACGACGAGAACGTCGCCGCGCAGATCCTCCAGCAGGCGTTCTCGGTGAGCTACGACGCCGTCCGCGCCGAGCTCGACTCCATCCTGAGCGGGAAGGCCTCCCCCCGCGCCGCGACCGACGAGCCCGGGAGCGGCTCCGGCCGCGGGCGCTCCCGCTCGTCCAGCAGCAGCAAACGAGAGATGGCAGAAAAGTCCAAGACCCCGGTCCTCGACAACTTCGGCCGGGACCTCACGAGCCTCGCCGAGGAGGGCAAGCTCGACCCGATCGTCGGCCGCGAGGTCGAGATCGAGCGCGTCGCGCAGGTGCTGTCGCGGCGCAAGAAGAACAACCCGGTCCTCATCGGCGAGCCCGGCGTCGGCAAGACGGCGATCGCCGAGGGCCTCGCGCTTCGGATCGTCCAGCGCAAGGTGAGCCGCGTCCTCTACGACAAGCGGATCGTCACGCTCGACCTCGCCGCCCTCGTCGCGGGCACGAAGTACCGCGGCCAGTTCGAGGAGCGGATGAAGGCCGTGATGACGGAGCTGGAGAAGAACCAGGACGTCATCCTCTTCATCGACGAGCTCCACACGCTCGT
>CAXRFJ010000362.1:0-4973 GCA_964229475.1 Rubrivirga sp. | reverse complement strand
GGACCACTCGTCCGGGTACGTGTCGGCGTCGATGCCGGCGCGCTCCAGGATCTCGTTGGCCCGGCTTTGGCCGACCCCGTAGATGGACGTCAGCGCGATCTCGCCACGCTTGCGGCCCGGGACGTCGACTCCTGCGATTCGAGGCATAGTCTTGGGTGTGTTGAGCTGGGAGCCCAGAGAGGACCGGCGAGCACTCCGCGCTCGCGCCTCCCGGCGGGCTCTACCCCTGGCGCTGCTTGTGCTTGGGGTTCTTCTTGTTGATGATGTAGATGCGGCCCTTGCGGCGGACGATCTTGTCGTCGGCCGACCGCTTCTTGACGCTGGCGCGAACCTTCATGGTCGTGTCTGAGTCGATGAGTGTCGGGGTCGGCCGGGGAGGCCGGCCTTGAAGAACGCTCCGTGCGGGGGCAGATGCGCCCCAGATGGCGTGAAAAGCCCGCCCATCCCGCGCCGAGCCCGTCCGCCCCGGAGGCGGGGAGGACGACGCCGGCCGAGGGGCCGCCCGCTACTTGTAGCGGTAGACGATCCGGCCCTTCGACAGGTCGTAGGGCGACATCTCGACCGTCACGCGGTCGCCCGGGAGGATGCGGATGTAGAACTTCCGCATCTTGCCGGAGAGGAGGCCGAGGATCTCGTGCCCGTTCTCCAGCTCCACGCGGAACTGGGCGTTCGGGAGGGCCTCGGTGACTTTGCCGTCTTGTCGGATCGCAGGCTGCTTCGCCATACAGGAGCGCGGGAGCGCGGGGGGTTATGCTGTCGGTTCGGGGGTGCCGGCCGCGGCCGGCGTGGGCGTCTCGGGGTTGGCCGCGAGGGCGGCCTCGACGAGGTCCCAGGACGAGAGGATCTCGGCGGCGCCGCGCTTGACGAGCACCATGTGCTCGTAGTGGGCGCTCGGCGCGCCGTCCGCCGTGCGGACGGTCCACCCGTCGGCGTCGACCGTGACGTCGCCCGTGCCGCCGTTGATCATCGGCTCGATGCAGATCGTCAGGCCCTCGCGCAGCTTCTTACCCACGCCCCGGCGCCCGAGGTTCGGGACGTTCGGCGGTTCGTGGAGTCTTTTCCCGACGCCGTGGCCCACGAGGTCGCGGACGACGCCGTAGCCGCGGCTCTCGCAGTAGCTCTGGACCGCGTGCCCGATGTCGCCGATCCGGTTGCCCGCCACCGCCTGCCCGATGCCCTCGTAGAGCGACTGGCGGGTCGCGTCGAGGAGCGCCTTCGCCTCGGGTGCCACCTCGCCCACCTCGAACGAGTACGCGAAGTCGCCGAAGTACCCGTCGAGTTCGACGCCGCAGTCCACCGCGACCACGTCGCCGTCCTGGAGCTCGTAGGCCCCCGGGATGCCGTGGACGACGACGTCGTTGACCGAGATGCAGAGGCTCCCCGGGAAGGGCGGCGTGTCGCCGCCCTGCTGGTAGCCCTTGAACGCCGGCCGGCCGTGGGCCTCGCGGATGACCGCCTCGGCGGCCTCGTCGAGGCGGAGCGTCGGGACGCCCGGCCGGATCTCGGCGGCCGCGGCCGCGAGGGCGCGCTCCACGACCTTCGCCGCCTCGCGGATGCCCGCGACGTCGGCGTCGGTCTTGATCTGGATGCGCCCGATGGCCATTAGCGCCGGCGGCCGCGGACGCGGCCCGTCTTCATGAACCCGTCGTAGTGCCGCATCAGGAGGTGGCTCTCGATCTGCTGGAGCGTGTCGAGCGTCACGCCGACGAGGATGAGGAGGCTCGTGCCGCCGAAGAACTGGGCGAAGCCCTGCTGCACGCCGAACTGCGCGGCGATGGCCGGCAGGATGGCGACGAACCCGATGAAGAGCGCGCCGGGCAGCGTGATCCGCGTCAGGATCGTGTCGATGAACTCGCTCGTCTGGCGGCCCGGGCGGACGCCCGGGATGAAGCCGCCCTGGCGCTTCATCGTGTCGGCCATCTCCTGCGGGTTCACCGCGATGGCCGTGTAGAAGTACGTAAAGAAGACGCAGATGACGAAGAAGATCAGCGAGTACCAGAACCCGAAGATGTCGCCCGTCGCCGTGCCCACGCTCTGCCAGAAGGCGCTCTCCTGGAAGAACGACGCGATCGTGCTCGGGATGAACATGATCGACTGCGCGAAGATGATCGGCATGACGCCGGCCGCGTTGACGCGGAGCGGGAGGTACTGCGTCGTCCCGCCGAACTGCTTCCGCCCGACCACGCGCTTGGCGTACTGGACCGGGATCCGCCGCGTGCCCTGCGTCACGTAGACGACGCCGGCGGTCACGATGAACAGCGCCGCGATCTCGATCAGGAAGATGAAGATGTTCGTGTCGGCCCGGCCGATCCCGCCGATCTGCGGGAGCTCGTTGAGCAGCGACTGCGGCAGGAAGGCGATGATCCCGATCATGATGATGAGCGAGATGCCGTTGCCGATCCCCTTCTCTGTGATCCGCTCGCCGAGCCACATCACGAACGTCGTGCCCGCCGTAAGGCAGATCACGCAGACGATCGTGAAGGCCCACTCGGGGATCACGATGGCCTGGCCGCTGGTGGCCCGGAGGTTGATGGCGTAGCCGATCGACTGGAGCGCCGTGATCCCGATGGTCCCGTAGCGCGTCCACTGGGTGATCTTCCGCCGGCCGTCCTCGCCCTCACGCTGGAGCTTCTGGATCGGGGCCCAGACCGCGCCGAGCAGCTGGATGATGATGCTCGCGGTGAGGTAGGGCAGGATGCCCAGCGCGACCACGCCGTCCCGGACGAACGCGCCGCCCACGAACAGGTCGAACAGCCCGAAGAGGCCGCCCTGGTTCGGGTTGGCGTTGGCGAGCTCCTGGAGCGCGATGGCGTCCACGCCGGGGAGCGTCACGTACGAGCCCAGCCGGTAGACGACGAGGAGCCCGAGCGTGTAGAGGATCCGCTGCCGGAGCTCGTGGATCTTCCAGATGTTGCGGATCGATTCGGCGACGGAGGCCATGTTTCGATGGGGGGTCTGGGTTGGCTAGCGCCTTCCTACGGGTCTGAGTTCAGGGCACGGGAGGGGTCTCCCCCACCCGGTCCCTAGGCCTCGACGACGGTGGCCGAGCCGCCGGCCGCCTCGATCTTCTCCTTGGCCGACGCCGAGAAGGCGTGGGCGTGGACGTCGAGCTTGACGCTGAAGTCGCCGCCGCCGAGGATCTTGTAGCGGCCGTTCTTCCCGCCGATGCCGAGCGCGCGGAGCGTCTCGGGCGAGACGGTCGCGCCGGCCTCGAGCCGGCCCTCCTCGACGAGCGTCGCCAGACGCCCGAGGTTGATCGGGTCGTAGGCGACGCGGTTGCGGTTCTTGAACCCGAACTTCGGGACGCGCCGCTGGAGCGGCATCTGGCCGCCCTCGAACCACGTCGGGATCTTGCCGCCCGAGCGGCTCTTCTGGCCCTTGTGGCCGCGCGTGGCCGTGTCGCCGTGGCCGGAGCCCTCGCCGCGCCCAACGCGCTTGCGGTTCTTGGTCGAGCCCTTCGCGGGCTTGAGGTTGCTGAGGTCCATCGTATGGTGTGGCTAAGGACGCCGGCGGACGCCCCGGGGGGCGGGCCGACTCGCGAGGCGCCCGAGGCGGGCGCTCTGCCCGTGGACGCGGTGCCGATGGCGGCACCCGGAAAAGATAGGCCGGCCGGGCGCGGAGCCGGGCCGACCTCGGTTCGGTTTTTGGTGAAAGGCCCGATCCGCCAGCGGCGTCCGCCGGCGGGCCGGCCGGGGCCTACGCGGCCTCGACGGTGACGAGGTGCAGGACCTTGGCGATCATGCCTTTGATCTGGTCCGTCTCCTCGACCGTGTTCGTCTGGCCGATCCGGCCGAGGCCGAGCGCGGTCAGGGTCTTCTTCTGGGGGCCCGGGCGGCGGATCTGGCTCCGCGTCTGGGTGATCTTGATCTGTGCCATCGTTCGTGGTTCGTCGTGCGTGGGGGCCGGGACGGGGCGGGGGGGCCGCCCCCCTCCTGCTAGCCCTCGAACACCTGCTTGATGGTGATGCCGCGGCGGGCGGCGACCTCGGCCGGGTCCTGGAGCTGCTTGAGCGCCTCCATGGTCGCCGAGACCTGGTTGTGCGGGTTCGACGAGCCCTGGCTCTTCGAGAGCACGTTCGAGATGCCGGCGCACTCGAGGACGGCGCGGACGCCGCCGCCGGCGATGACGCCGGTACCCTCGGTCGCGGGCTTCAGGAGGACGATGCCCGCGTCGTGGATGCCGCGGACGGCGTGCGGGATCGAGCTCGTCTGGGTGACGGGGACCGCGATCATGTTCTTCTTGGCGTCCTCGGTGCCCTTCGAGATCGCGTCGGCGACCTCGTTGGCCTTGCCGAGGCCCTGCCCGACGCGCCCGTTCCCGTCGCCGACGACGACGACGGCGTTGAACGAGAAGCGCCGGCCGCCCTTGACGACCTTCGCGACGCGGTTGACCGCGACGAGCTTCTCGATGAGGTTCGAACGGTTGGCCTCGTTGTCGCGGCCGTCGTTCCGGCGGCCACGGCCCCCGCGACCGCCTCGGTTCTGCTGCTGTGCCATGAGTGGAGTGGTGTGGGGGTTTACAGGTTGAGGCCGGCCTCGCGGGCGCCCTCCGCCACGGCCTTCACGTTGCCGTGGTAGCGGTAGCCGCCGCGGTCGAACACGGCCCGCTCGACGCCGGCCTCCTTGGCCCGCTCGGCGATCCGCTGCCCGACGGCCTTCGAGGCGTCGACGCCGATCGTGCCCTCGGTCTCACGCGTCGACGCGGCGGCCAGCGTGTGGCCGGCCATGTCGTCGATGAGCTGGGCGTAGATGTGCTTGTTCGAGCGGAACACGGCCAGGCGCGGACGCTCCGGCGTGCCCGAGATCTTCGAGCGGATGCGCCGGCGGATGCGCTGGCGCTGCGTGACCTTCTTGGCGGTCTTTGCCATGATTCGGGGTGCGCTTCGGGCCGACGGGTTGGCCGTCTGACCACGCATTCAGTGGGCGGCCGGCGGCGGGCGCCGCCGGCCGGGAGGGTGCGATCGGGCGGCCGTC
>CAXRFJ010000361.1:0-4574 GCA_964229475.1 Rubrivirga sp. | reverse complement strand
GCGCGGACGACGACGCCGCGCGCGGCCAGTCGGGCGACCGCCTCCAGCACGTCGGCGTGGCCCTTCTCGGGCAGGTGGTTGCTCAGGAAGAGGACGCGGAACGGTCGGCCCGGGCCGACCGCGCGCCGGGCCTCGACCTCGGCCCCCGACGGCACAGCCGCGTCGCGGACGGTGTTCGGCACGAGGATCCGCTTGGCCTCGGGCACCTCGTCGCCGCAGCGCGCGGCGAGGGCGGGGCTCTGGAACACGAGCCCGTCGAGCCGCCGGACGAGCCGCCGGGCGCTCCACCGCGTCGCGGCCGAGTCGAAGAGGGCGTCGAACGTGGCCCGGTGGAGCACGCCGACGACGGGCTGGCCGGGCGCGAACGTCGGCACGGTCGCGAGGACGTCGCGGGCGTGGCCGAGCGGGGCCGGCGAGATCGCGTGCCAGAGGACCGGCGCGCCTGCGTGCCGGCGGAGCGCGTCCGCCAGCCGGCGGCGGAGGCGCAGGAAGTGGGCCGCGCGCGAGACGCTGAACGTCGGGTGCGCGGTGAGCGCGGGCGGGCCGGGCGGCTCCGTGTCGAGCCGCGTGACGTCGAAGGCGTCGTCGAGGAACGACGCGCAGCGCTCGGTCGCGAGCGTCTGGCCGTCGGGCGGCGGCGGGAACCGGCCGAGGACGACGACGGGCGGGGCGGCGCTCACGACTCGACGGTGTGGAACGCCTGCGGGTCGCGGGCCGCGAGGCGGAGGGCGGCGAGCACGGCGCGGGCGGGGAGGCTCAGCCCGCGGTCGGCGCGGGGCTCCCCGAGGCGGACGGCCTCCCACAGCGCCTGCCCGTAGGTCTCGGGCGTGAACCGGGCCACGAGCGCCCGCGAGCGGGCCCCGAAGGCGGCCCGGTCGGCGTCGGAGAGCGCCGCGATCCGGTGGAGCCCGTCGGCGAGGGCGGCCTCGTCGGTCGGGGCGACCGTGAACCCGTTCTCGCCCTCCGCCACGAGGTCGGGGGCGGCGCCGGTCCCGGTGGAGACGAGGAGCGGGAGGCCGGCCGCCGCCGCCTCGTTGACCACGAGCCCCCACTGGTCGAGCGTCGCGGGGTGGACGAACGCGCCCGCGAGCCCGTAGTAGGCCGGGAGCACGTCGGCCTGGCGGAAGCCCGCGAACACGACGCCGTCGCCCGCCAGCCGCTCGAGCTCCGCGCGGCCCTCGCCGTCGCCGAGGAGGACGAGCCGCCACGGCGCGCGGCCCTCCGCCTCGGCGCGCGCGCGGTACGCCCCGTAGGCGCGGACGAGCGCGGGCAGGTTCTTCCGCTCGATAAAGCGGTTGGAGGCGAGGCAGAACGGGGGGCCGTCGCCGAGCCCCGGGAGGCCGGCCCACCGTTCGGGCGCCCGGCGGGCGGCCTCGGCCCCGGCCGCGAACGCCGCGTTGTCGACCACGCTCGCCCCCAGGACGACCGCCTCGGGCGGCATCCCGAGGCGGACGGCGTAGGCCGCGTGGGCGGCCCCGGAGGCCAGGCACGCGTCGAACTGGCGGACGAGCACGCGCTTGACGGCCTCCCGGACCGGGTGCCGCGCGGCGTCGTCGGCGCGGCTCTCGTAGAGCATCACGGCCGTCCGGCGGCGGCGGCGGCACCACGCCACGACGGCGCGGGCATCGGGCGTCGAGTAGCTCGGCACGGCGACGGCGTCGGGGTCGATCCGGTCGAGCGCGGCCCTCACGCCGGCCTCCATCTCGGCCGGCGGGACGTCCTCGAAGGCGCGGCCCGGGAACGCGACCTCGCGTCGGAACGGCGTCGGGCCGCTCTCGACGTCCCACCCGTAGAGCCGGTCGTCGGTCGCGACGTCGAGCGCGACGGCCTCGCCGCCGTCGCGGGCGAACCGCTCGTGGGCGCCGCGGACGCGCGCGAGGTGGTACGGCCCGAGGCGGGGCCAGACGAGGCAGACGCGGGGCATGACGGGGATCCGGACGTCGGGTCGGGGGGCGCGGGGCGGGGCCAGAGCGGCGGGCCCGGACGGCCGCCCGAGGCCGCCGGACGGCGCCCCACGGGACGTCGAAGGTACCGCGAGCCGGGGCCGGCCCCGTGCGTTTGCGGCTAGCTTGCCCCGTGTCGTCGCCGTCCTCCCGATTCGACCCCCGGCAGGCGCTCCGGAGTGTCCTCCAACTGGGGGCCACGAGCGCGCTGATGAAGCCGCTCTGGCTGGCGTACCTCGTCGTGGTGTGCCCGCGCGTGCTGGGCGCGTCGAGCTACGGGACGTTCAACGCCGCGCTCGCGACGGCCAGCATCGGGCTCGTCTTCGCCGACCTCGGCATGACGTCGTACACGCTCCGGGAGGTCGCGCGGGCGCCGGGCCACGCGGGGCGCTACGTCTCGAACCTGCTCCCGCTCCGCCTCGGGCTCCTCGGCGTGGGGCTGGCGGCCGGGCTGGGGTGGGCCGTCGCGGGCGGCGAGGCCGCGGCGCTGTGGGCGCTCGTCTTCGCGATCGCGTTCCGCGTGGCCGAGAGCGTCGCCGTGTACGCCCGCGTGTTCATGCTCTCGGCCGAGGACCACGGGGCGTACGCGCGGTCGCTCGTGCTCGAGCGGGGGCTCACGCTCGCCGGCGGCCTCGGCGCGCTGGTCCTCGCGTCGACGGCCGCGGCGGCGCTGGCGGGGATGGCCGCCGGGGCGGTCCTGTTCGCGGGCGGGCTCCTCGTCGTCGTCGCGCGGCGGTACGCCCGGCCGAGTGGGCGGCTCGTGAGCCCGAGCTTTCTCCGGCGGACGGTCGTGGCGATGGCGCCGCTCGGGCTCGCCGAGATCCTCACCGTCCTCTACCTCCGCGTCGACCAGGTGATGATCGAGGCGGTCCTCGGGCCCACCGAGGCGGGCGTGTACGGGCTCTCGTACCGGCTCCTCGAGACGCTCGTCATCATCCCGGCCATCGTCGTGCAGAACGTGCTGTACCCGCGGATGGCGAAGCTCGCCGAGGCCCGCTCGGCCTCCGAGCTCGGCCGGCTCCTGTGGTGGGGCGGGCTCGGCCTCCTCGGGCTCAGCGCCGTCGTGACGGGCGGGCTGTGGTGGGGGAGCGACGTCCTCGTCGGCCTCGCCGTGCCCGACGCGGCGTTCGCGTCCTCCGGCGCCTACCTCCGCGTCCTGGCCCTGACGTTCCCGCTGACCTGCCTCTCGAACCTGCTCTTCTTCCTCTACGTGTCGACGCGGCGGCAGGGGATCACGCTCGTCGCGCTGGCGGCGGCGGCGGCGCTCAACGTCGGGCTCAACGCCGCGCTCCTGCCCCGCGTCGGGGTGGAGGGCGCCATCTGGGCCACGATCCTGTCCGAGGCCGTCATCGTCGTCGTCTACCTCGCTCGCCTGCCGGTCGCGCTCCGCGGGCTTCAGGCCGCGGCCGGGCGGCCCGACAGCACGCGGGCGTAGACGGCCTCCGTCTCGCCCACCATCCGGTCCACACTGAACGTGCGGGCGGTCGCGCGGGCCGCGTTGCCGAGGGCGGCCCGCCGGTCGGGGTCTTCGGCCAGCTCGGTCAGGGCGTCCGCCAAGAGGTCGGGCCGGTGCGGCGGGATCACGAGGCCGTTCTCGCCCGACGTGATGGCCTCCCGGTTGCCGCCCACGTCGGTGACGACGCACGGCAGCCCGGCCTGGAGCGCCTCGAGCGTCGCGAACGGGAAGCACTCGAACCGGGACGGGAGCACGAACAGGTCGCTCGCCCGGAGGACGTCGTAGACCGCGCCGGCCGGCTGGTAGCCGCCGAACACGACGCGGCCGGGGGGGAGGGCGGCGGCCTGGGCGCGGAGCGCCTCCGCGTCCTCGCCGTCGCCCACGATGAGGACCTGGAGGTCGGTCCCGTCGAGCCGGCCCGCGGCCTCGATGAGGTAGTCGAGCCCCTTCTGCGCCGCCAGCCGGCCGACGAACGTCGCCAGCGTCGCGTCGGGGGCGCAGCCGAGGCGCTCGCGGACGCCGTCGCGGTCGACGGGCCGCGCGGTGGCGGGCGGGATCCCGTTGTGGACGGTCACGGCCCGCTCGGGGGGCACGACGCCCGCCTCGAGATAGACCTCGCGCTCCATGTGCGAGACGAACACGAACGCGTCGGTCCGCCCGCTGGTCGCGCGCTCGGCCCAGCGGTACGCCGCCCGCCGCGCCGCCGAGATGCCGGGGTAGTAGAGCGGGCTCATGTGGACGGTGTGGACCGTCGGGACGCCGAGCCGCCGGGCTGCGAGGTGGCTCCGGAGCCGCGCGTTGGTGTCCTGCGTGTGGAGGACCGAGGGCCCGAGCTCCCGGAGGACGTCGACGAGCGCGCCCGGCACGAGGCGGTCGGTCCGGCTCGGCGGCGGGGGCGCGACGACCTGGACGCGGGGGATCGCCTCGGCGGCCTCGCGGAACCGGTCGCTCACGGGGCTCAGCACCGTCACGCGCGGCGCGTCCGTGGCGGACTCCGCCAGCTGGAGCACGTACCGCTCGACGCCGCCGACGTCGAGCCCGCCGGAGCACAGGACGAGGTGGTCGACCGCCGCCATCCGCGGGGCCGCTCGGGTCCGTGCCGCCGTCCCGCCCGCGACGCCCATCAGCAGGCCGACGCACAGGACGGTCTCGGAGGTCGCGAACGTGGCCGACAC
>CAXRFJ010000360.1:0-2101 GCA_964229475.1 Rubrivirga sp. | reverse complement strand
CGCTCGCGCTGCTGGCCGCCTGCTCGGCGGGCGCGCCGGCGCCCGCCGCGCCCCCGTCCTCCGCCCCGCCCGACTCCGTCGCGGACTGGAGCGCCGCGTTCGAGGCCGAGGGCGCCGTCGGCACGTTCGTGCTCTACGACGCGGCGACCGGCCAGACGCTCCGGCACGACCCGGAGCGCGCGGCCGTGCGGTTCTCGCCCGCCTCGACGTCGAAGATCTGGAACAGCCTCGTCTTCCTCGACCGCGGCGTCGTGACCGACGTCGACGCCGTCGCCGAGTGGGACGGGGTCGAGCGGTGGGCCGACGCGTGGAACCGCGACCACTCGCTCCGCTCCGGGCTCGAGGTCTCGGCCGTGTGGCTGTTCCAGCGGTACGCCCGCGCGGTCGGCGCCGAGGGCTACGACGCCGTCTACGCCCGCCAGCCGTACGGCAACTCGACGATGGGCGAGCCGCTCGACATGGCGTGGCTCAACGGGACGCTCCGCATCTCGGCCGACGAGCAGGTCGCGTTCCTCGACGCCCTGCTCCACGACGACCTCGCGTTCGCGCCGGACGTCCAAGCCACGGTCCGCGAGATCGTCCCGGTGCTGGCCGAGGCCGGCGGGCTCCGGCTCAAGGGGAAGACGGGGTGGTACGTCCACGAGCCCGACCCCGAGCTCGGGTGGCTCGTGGGCTGGGTCGAGGGGCCCGACGGGCCCTCCGTGTTCGCCATGAACGCCGAGAGCGCGCCGGGCGCCACGTTCGACGTCATGCGCGGGCGGCTGCGGATCGTCCGCGCGGTGCTCGCGGAGGCCGGAGTGTTTCCTGACGGATCCGGCGAGCGGCCGTAGCTTCGCGCCTTCACACCGTCTCCCCCCTCGTGGCTGACAACGACTCGTCCGCTCCCGACCGCGGCGCCTGGAACTCGAAGCTCGGGTTCATCCTGGCCGCCAGCGGCTCGGCCATCGGGCTCGGCAACATCGTCTTCTTCGCGTCGAACGCCTACCAGTTCGGCGGCGGCGCGTTCTACCTCCCGTACTTCATCGCGCTCTTCGTGCTCGGCATCCCGGTGATGATCGCCGAGTTCTCGATGGGCACGATGACGGGCCGGAGCTTCCCGATGGCGCTCTCCCGGCTGGTCGGGAAGAAGGGCGAGTTCGTCGGCTGGTGGTCGCTGGGCAGCGCGCTGTTCATCACGATGTACTACATCGCGATCCTGGGCTGGGCGTTCTGCATGATGGTCGGCGCCGTGTTCGGGCTGATGGAGCCGGGCGCGACGGCGCCGTTCGCCCCGTTCGCCGAGCCGAGCGCGGGCCCGAACGCGACCGCCTACTTTTTCGGCCTCCTCGCCAGCTGGTGGCCGCTCCTGGCCGTCCTCGCCGTGTGGGGCGTGACGCTCCTGGCGCTGTGGAAGGGGACCGAGACGATCGAGAAGACGGTCCGCGTGGCGGTCCCGGCGATGTGGATCTTCATGATCATCCTCATCATCCGCGGCGTGACGCTGCCGGGCGGGACCGACGGCGTGATGTACCTGTTCACGCCGGACCTGGCGGGCATCGCCCAGCCCGACGTCTGGAAGGGCGCGTTCAGCCAGATGTTCTTCTCGCTGTCGCTCGGGCTCGGGACCATGACGGCCTACGCGAGCTACCTCCCGAAGGACTCCGACCAGGTCAACAACTCGTTCATGGAGAGCCTGCTGAACTGCGGGTTCGAGTACATCGCCGGCATCGCCATCTTCTCGATGCTGTTCGCGTTCGCGCTGAACCCCGTGGGCGGGACGCTCTCGCTGTCGTTCTTCGCCATCCCGCAGGGCATCGCCGAGTTCCCGTTCGGGGTCAAGCTGTTCGGGTTCTCGTTCTTCCTGCTCATGGTGATGGCCGGCGTCACGAGCGCGATCTCGCTCGTCGAGGGCATGGCGAGCGCGGTCATCGACAAGACGGGCGCGAGCCGGGCGACGGCGCTCACGATGGTCGCCGTGCCCGGCGTGGTCGGGTCCGTGATCTCGACGCTCCCGTTCATCGTGGACCCCGGGCTGGTGGGGAACGGGACGGTCGGGCTCAACTTCCTCGACATCCTCGACCACTGGGCGTTCGGCTACAGCCTCCTCACGGTGGGCCTGATC
>CAXRFJ010000359.1:0-8853 GCA_964229475.1 Rubrivirga sp. | reverse complement strand
GGCGGCCGGGCGAACCGCGGGCGGGGGCCTCGGCGGAGCCTCCGGGGCCGGCGCCCCAAACCGACGCCGGGGCGCCCCGTACGGAGCGCCCCGGCCAGCCGGAAGGGAGCCGCGGGCTACTCGGCCTCGCGCGACGTCGAGTAGTTGACGCGGAGGGCCTCGGCCTCGCGGAGCTCCTGCTGGACGTCGTAGAGCAGGCCCGTCTCGACGTCGCGGTCGACGCGCATCGAGACGATCGTCCGGGGCTCCTCGCGGAGCGCGCGGTACATGGCCTGCCGGATCTGCGGGAGGTCCCGCACGATGGCGTCGTCGATCTGGACGGCGGGGTCACCGACGCCGTTCTCGAGCTTCTCGGGCCCGATGTAGACGTACTGGATGAGCCGCTTCTGGTCGATCTTCTCGATGGCCTCGGCCTGCGGGATCGACACGTTGACGAGGAGCTCGGTCTCCCGGAGCACCGTCGTCACCATGAAGAAGATCAGCAGCATGAAGATGATGTCCGGCATCGAGGCCGTCGGGATCTCCTGCTTCGTGCCAGAGCTCTTCTTCGCGAAGTGGGCGGACATAGCGGTTGGTTCGTGTTGAGTGATGCGTGACGAGTCGGAGCCGGAGGGCGGCGGTCAGGCCGCCCCGCTCGGCATCACTCAATCGGGGTCCGGCTCGGCCAGGGAGATCTTGAGCGGGAACCGCTCGGCGATCACGTCCTCCTCGTCCTCGCCGAGGCGGGCCTTGTACTCGCCGTACGTCACGCCGTACTCCTGGCGGGCCGCGTCGTCGCGGACGTCGTTGTACGCCGACTTGATCTCGTCGAGGACCGCGATGTAGGTCTCGTACGGGAGCCCGCGCTTGGTCTTGAACGACGTCACGGCCTTGTCGGGCGCCGTCGAGAACTGGGGCTCGCGGCCGTTGTTGAGGATGTGGCGCTTGACGATGTCGCGGATGGCCGCCACGTTCGTCACCTCGTTGTCGATGAGGACCTGCCCGTCCGCGTTGACGAGGACGTTGAGGAGGTTGCGCTGGTTGATCTCGGGCGGCTCCGTGTCCTCGAGCGGCGGCGGGAGCTGCATGTAGATCCCCTTGTCTGCGTTGATCGTCGTCGTGACGAGGAAGAAGATCAGCAGCAGGAACGCGATGTCGGCCATCGAGGCCGACGGGATCTCGGCGTCGCGCTTGTTACGCTTCTTGAGGAGCGGCATGGGATTGCGGTGGGGTCCGCGGGGAGAACGGGCCGTCGGCGTCGGTCGTGCCGACGCCGGCGGGGCGCGTCCGGGGGCCTAGGTGAACAGGCTCCGGGCGCCGGAGATGAGGAGGGCGACGAAGCCGGAGAGCGCCGTGAACAGCGCCGCGGCGACCGCCGCGCTCGTGGCCGAGCCGTCGACGAGGTACGCGACGACGAAGATGACCAGCGGGAGGGCGAAGGCGGCCAGGCCGAGCTTGCTCTGCTTGAGCGTGTTGCCGGCGTTCTTGAGCCCGAACCCGACCATCATCAGGACCGAGAGGCCGATGATGGCGAGGCAGAGCCAGACGAGGGCGGTAACCATCGGGGGTGGGGTCTGGGAGGAGCCCCCGGGCGCCGACGGGACGGCCGGCGCCCGGGGGCCGGGGCTTACGAGAGGTCGGTCTGGGTCAGGTCGTCGCCGGTGCCGAGCTCGCGCTTCGGGTCCGGGAGCGTGGCCCGCGTGCGGCCGGAGAGGGCCGGGCGACCGATCGACATCATGGCCAGCGAGTCGATGAGCTCGACCGAGGCCTCCTCCATGTCCGCCGTGATCCGGTCGATCTTGGAGACGCAGTAGTTGTAGAAGACCTGCAGGATGATGGCCGCGATGAGGCCGAAGACCGTCGTGAGCAGGGCGATCTTGATGCCGTTGGCCACGAGCGACGGCGAGATGTCACCGGCCTGCTCGATGGCGTCGAAGGCCTCGACCATGCCGATGACGGTCCCGAGGAACCCGAACATCGGGGCGAGCGAGATGCCGAGCGAGAGCCAGACGAGGCCGCGCTCGAGGAAGCTCATCTCGATCGAGCCGTAGGACACGACGGCCTTCTCGACGGCGTCCATGCCCTCGTCGAACCGCGTGAGGCCGGCCTGGACGACCGAGGCCACCGGGCCGCGCGTGTTGGCGCAGACGTCCTCGGCGGCCGAGACGCCGCCGTTGTCGAGGGCCTCCTTGACGCGGGCCATGAACTTGGGCGCGTTGATGTCGGCCCGGTTGAGCGACAGGATCCGCTCGAAGGCGATCGCGAGACCGATGATGAGCGTGATGAGCACGGGCCACATGTACGGGCCGCCCTCGTTGAAGCGGAAGACGAGCTCGTTGGCGAAGCCGCCGGAAGCGGCCTCCTGCATGAGGAGCAGGGCGGAAAGCGTCATGGGTGAGTACCTCGGGGTGGGGAAACGGGTGGGGTCTGGGAGGCCGCACCAGCGGCCTTCGGGGGCAGAGCGAGAGGGGCGGCGCGCGAGCGCCAGACGGGACGTCAATATCCGTTCAGCCCTCAGGAATGTCAACGCGACGCGAAGGGCCGGGTTCGCGCCGGCCCGTCGGACGCGGCCGGCCTCCCCCTCAGACACGCGGGCCCCGGGAGAGTTGCTCCCCGGGGCCCGCACGGGCGGCCCGGCGCCTCGGGAGGCGCCGCGGCGGGGGGGTCAGCGCGCGGCCTGGGCCAGCGTGACGGCGTCGCGCCAGTGGGCCATCGCCTCGCGGAGGGCGGGGTCGATCTGCCCGACGACCGGGTAGAACGCGTCGGCGCTGAAGAGGCGGCGGGCCATGAACGCCCGGATCCGCGTCTCGATGTCGGCGCGGACGGCGAGCGCCTCGCCCCGAACGAGCACGTCCTCCGTGTCGTCCTCCGGCCGCGTCGTCACGACGGGCGTGCCCTCGGCCTCGGCGAAGTTGAGGAACCGCTCGAAGTCGGCGTCGCTGAGGCGGAAGCCCTGGACGAAGTCCCGCTGGCGGCCCTCCCACTGCTCGCGGAACGCGTCGCCGCGGCGCTCGAGGTCCACGCGGGCGAACGCGTTGTCGAGGTTCTTGCCGATGACCGTCCGGAGCGCGGGCGCCAGCGTGTCGACGGCGACGATGTAGTCCGGGAGGATGCCGCCGCCGCCGAAGACGGTCCGCCCGCCGTCGGTCCGGTAGACGAGCGAGTCGGGGACCTGCGCGCCGAACGCGCCGGCGTCGACCGCCCCGCCGCGCTTGAGGAGGTCGGCCTCGAGGCCCTCCTCGCGGAGCGCGCGCTTCGACTCGAAGTAGTCCTCGTCGCTCTCGCCGACGAAGTACGGCGTCTGGATGAGCCGGCCGGACGGCGTGTAGTACCGGCTGACGGTCATCTGGAGGACGCTCCCGTCGGTCATCGGGAACTGCTGCTGGACGAGGCCCTTGCCGAACGAGCGCCGGCCGATGAGGTAGGCCCGGTCGTGGTCCTGGAGCGCGCCGGCGACGATCTCGCTGGCGCTCGCCGAGTTCTCGTCGATCAGCACGATGACGGGGCCGGTCTCGTAGATCCCGCCGGCCGTCGCGCGGTACTGGCGGCGGTTCGAGGGGTGGCGGCTCTCGGTGTAGACGATCATCTCGCCCGAGCCGAGGAACTCGTCGGAGATCTCGTAGGCCTGCTCGAGGAGGCCGCCCGCGTTGCCGCGGAGGTCGAGGATGAGCCGCTCCATGCCCTGGGCCTGGAGGTCGCGGATGGCGCTCCGCACCTCGTCGTGGCTCGTCCGCGCGAAGCGCTGGAGCTTGATGAGGCCCGTCTGGTCGTCCACCATGTAGGAGGCGATGACGGTGTTGAGCGGGATGCGGTCGCGGATGATGGTGTACTCGAGCGACTCGCGGTAGCCCGGGCGCTCGACGACGATGTCGACGGACGTCCCGCGCGGGCCCTTGAGCCGCTCCTGGACGCCGTCCGTGTCGATCCCGATCGCCGTCTCGCCGTCGATCTCGACGATCCGGTCGCCCGGCTGGAGGCCGGCCTCGTCGCTCGGCCCGCCGGCGATGGGCATCAGGACCACGAGCGTGTCGGCCTCCTCGATGCCCTCGACGAACTCGTAGTAGATCCCGACGCCCTCGAAGCTCGCGTCGAAGCTCTCGCGGACGCGGCGCATCTCCTCGGACGAGATGTAGATCGAGTGGGGGTCGAGGCTGGCGAGCATCCCCTCGATGGCGGCCTCCGCCAGCTCCGACGAGTCGACCTGCTCGACGTACGAGCGCGTGATGTACTCGTAGGCCTCCTCGATCTTGCGGACCTGCTCCATCCCCTCGGACGCGGACTCGGCGTCCTGGACCTGGACGCCGACGAGGAGGGCCGCGGCGAGGGCGCCGGCGCCGAGGATCGGGGTGAGACGGGAACGGAGCATGGAGGCGGGGGAATCGGAGAAGGGCCCAACGGCCGGGCGCGACCGGTAGTGCCGTACGGCAGAACGCATCGGCAGTTCGCCGGCCCGCCAAAATAGGGGCCGGGGCCTCCCCTCTCCCGCCGCCTCGGCGCCCAGGTGGAGGGAGCCCGCGCGGTGACAGTTGATGACAACCCCGGACGGCGGCCTGACAGCGGCCGGGAGCGCTCCCGGTAGCTTGGCGCCGTGCCCGCCTCCCCGCCCCGCGCGCTCCGCCACCTGGCGGGCGCCCACCTCGCCCTCGCCGTCGTCCCCGCCGGCGCGTTCGCCGTGCTCCAGGGGCAGATCCAGAGCGAGAGCGAGCGGCGGCTGGCCGAGATCCGCGACGAGCAGCTCGACGGCCTCCTCTTCTCGGTCAACCAGAACGCCTGGGACGTCGCGACGACCTGGGCCGACCGGCTCGACCGGATCGCCGCCGCGTTCGGGCCGCGGCCCGACTCGGCGGGGGCCGAGGCCGCCGAGGCCTTCCTCGCCGCCACCCCGGCCGTTCGGTTCGTCTTCGCCACGACCGCCGACCGCGGGACCGCCCACTACTACGGGATCCCGGCGCCGACGGGGCTCCGGGCCGCGGGCGACGCGTCGGGCTACGGCCCGTACGCGCCCTACGCGAGCGGCGCCGCCGCGCGCGCCCTCCGGGCGACGCTCCCGGACACGCTCGTCGAGCGGCTCCTCGCCCAGCGCGCGGCCGGCTACCGGAAGCTCGAGCCGGTCGAGCTCGAGGGCGGCGGCCTCCTCCTCGTGTTCGCGGCCGACCCGGCCGAGGGCCCGGCGCCCCGCCTGCTCGGCATGGCCATCGACCCGATCCCGTTCGTCGAGGCCGTCGTGATGCCGAAGCTCCGGGAGGTCGCGCGCGGCGGCGTCGGGTTCGGCGTGTTCCGCGGGACCGCCGCCGAGCCCATCGCGACGACCGCGCCCATGACCTGGGACGACGTCGACCGCTCCCGCCAGCTGTGGCTCCTCCCGGCCCACGCCGTCGGCGCGCGCGTCGGCGAGGGCTCGGTCGAGGCCGCGCTCCGGCGGCGGACGCTCCAGAGCCTCGCCCTGTTCGCGGGCGTCAGCCTGATCCTCGGCGTCGGCGCGCTCTTCGCGTGGCGCGGGGTGCGGAACGAGGTCGAGCTCGCGCGGCTCCGGGAGGACTTCGTCTCGAACGTGAGCCACGAGCTCCGGACGCCGCTCGCGCTCATCCGGATGTACGGCGAGTCGCTCGCCCACGACCGGGTGCCCGACGCGAAGAAGCCGCGCTACTACGAGACGATCGTGGCCGAGACCGAGCGCCTGAGCCGGCTCGTCGGCAACGTGCTCCACTTCAACCGGTTCGAGCGCGGGACGGCCCGCGTCGACCTCCGCCCCCTCGACCTCGGCGCGCTCGCGGCCGAGATCGGCGAGCGCTACCGGCCCGTCGTCGAGCGCGAGGGGTGCGCGCTCCGGCTCGACCTCCCCGACGGCGCCCTCCCCGTCCTCGGCGACCACGACGCGCTGGCCGAGGCCCTCGTCAACCTCCTCGACAACGCGGTCAAGTACGGCGACGGCGGCCCCGTCGAGGTCGCCGCCCGCCGCGACCGGGACCGCGCGGTCGTCGACGTCGCCGACCGGGGGCCGGGCGTCCCGCCCGCCGCCCGCGAGCGCGTGTTCGAGCCGTTCGTCCGCGTCCAGCCCGACAGCGCCGACGGGCTCGTCCACACGGCCAAGGGCACCGGCCTCGGGCTCGCCCTCGTCCGCCGCATCGCCGAGGCCCACGGCGGCACGGCGGCCGTGGCCCCCCGCGACGGCGGCGGCAGCGTCTTCCGGCTCTCCCTCCCGACCCATGCCTGACCTCCCCATCCTCGTCGTCGACGACGAGCGCGCCATGCGCGAGGGCCTCTGCGACAACCTCGAGTTCGAGGGCTACGCCGTCGAGCAGGCGGCCGACGGCGAGGAGGCGCTCCGGAAGCTCCGCGACGGCGCCTACCGCCTCGTCGTCCTCGACGTGATGATGCCGAGGCGATCGGGCTTCGAGGTCCTGCGCGAGGCGCGCGCGGCCGGCGTCGCGACGCCCGTCATCCTGCTCACCGCGAAGGCCGAGGAGTTCGACACGGTCCGCGGCCTCGAGTTCGGCGCCGACGACTACGTGACGAAGCCGTTCGGGCTGGGCGAGCTGCTGGCCCGCATCAAGGCCGTCCTCCGCCGGGCCGAGGGCCCGGCGGCCGCCGCCCCCGCCCGCGACGTCATCGAGGTGGGCCGCCTCCGGGTCGACCTCGGGACCTACCAGGCGACCTCCGACGGCGCGCCCGCCGCCATGACGCACCTCGAGGTCGAGGTCCTCCGCTACTTCGCCGCGCACCCCGGCGCCGTCGTCTCCCGCGACGACCTGCTCGACGAGGTCTGGGGGAGCGACGTGGCGCCGACGGCGCGGACGGTCGACAACTTCGTCCTCAATCTCAGCCAGAAGGCCGAGCCCGACCCCGCCCGGCCGCGCCACTTCCTGACGGTCCACGGCGTGGGCTACAAGTTCCTCCCGTGAGATCCCGTGGGCCCCTGCTCGCCGCCGTGCTCCTGGGCGTCGCCGCCCTGCTGGCCGTCGTGATCGGCGCCGTGGCCGACCGGCTCGGCGCCTGGGAGGACCGGCCGGCCGAGAGGTCGTGGGACGACCCGTGGAAGGCGAAGCCGCCCGCCCCCGCCGACTGGACGACGGTCCTCGACCTCGCGGGCCCGTGGGACTTCCGCATCGGCGACGCGCCGCGCTGGGCCGACGGCCGCGAGCCCGACGGGTGGGACCGCGTCGCCGTGCCCGGCGCGTGGGAGGACGACGGGTACCACGGCTACGACGGGTTCGCGTGGTACCGCACCACCTTCACGCTCGACGCCAAGGCCGCCGACGCGCTCCGCCGATCGCCCTTCCTCCTCCTCGGCCGGATCGACGACGCCGACGAGGTCTGGCTCAACGGCGAGCCCGTCGGCTGGAGCGGGCGGATGCCGCCGCACTACCAGACGGCCGCGTTCGGCTTCCGGACCTACCGGCTCCCGCTCGGCCTCCTCCGCACCGACGGCCCCAACGTCCTCGCCGTCCGGGTCTACGACGCCGGCCTCGAGGGCGGCATCCTCGAGGGGCCCGTCGCGCTCGCCGTCCCCACCGACCAGAACCCCGACGGCGCCCCGGTCGTGGCCGACCTCGCGGGCGACTGGCGGTTCTCGCCCGGCGACGGCGACTGGGCCGCGCCCGGCCACGACGACGCGCGCTGGGACACGCTCCGCGTGCCAGCGACCTGGGAGTCCCAGGGCTACACCCAGCTCGGCGGCGTCGCGTGGTACCGCCGGTCGGTCCGCCTCGACGCCGCCGAGGCCGCGTCCGACCTCGTCCTCGTCCTCGGCGCCGTCGACGACCTCGACGAGACGTTCGTCAACGGCGTCCGGGTCGGGAGCACGGGCGACGTCGAGACGGGCCGGATCCGCGGCGACGAGTGGCAGATCGAGCGGGCCTACCCCGTGCCGGCGGCGCTCCTGCGGGAGGGCGAGAACGTCGTCGCCGTCCGCGTGCTCGACGGGCCGGTCGACGGCGGGATCCACCGCGGGCCGGTCGCGCTGATGACGCCCGCGGCCTACGCCGAGCGCCAGCGCCGGGCGGGCGGTGACGATTGGTGACACGAGGCCGACCGCCGGTGACGAACGCGGGCAGGCGGGTGACAACGTCGGGAGGCCGGATCTCGAACCTGGGCTCACCCCAGCAGCCCCTCCTCCCATGGCCCCGCTCACGCCCCTCGCCCTCTCCCTCGCCGCCCTGATCGCCCTCGCCCCGAGCGCGGCGGCGCAGACCCAGTTCACCGCCGCCCCGATCTCCTCCGCCCCGGCGGCCTCGCCGTACGCCGGCCTCTACGCCGCCGACGGCGGCATGATCGAGGTCCGCGACGGCCGCGACGGCCTCGTCCTCGTGGCCCACGGCGCCCCCGTCGCCGCGCGCCTCGCGGCCTTCTCGGCCTCCGACGAGGCGACCGACGCCCGCACCGAGGCGCTCCTCGACGCCTGGATCCTCGGCGACCTCGACGCGGTCGTCGGCGCCGTCCGTCCGGCCCGCCAGGCCGACGCGGCCGGGCCCCTCGCGGCCTACCGGAGCGCGCTCGTCCGCGGCTACGGCGAGGTCATCGCCGGCAGCGTCGTCGGGACGTTCCGCCAGATCGACGGCCGCGAGGCCACGCTCACCCAGATCCTGTTCGAGCGGGGCTCCGAGTGGGCCGCGTTCGTCTGGGACGAGAGCGGCCAGCTCGTCACCATCACGCGCGGCCTGAGCCCCGTCGTCGTCGGGACGGTCCGCGAGACGGCCGCCGACACGTTCGCGGCCCACGCGGTGCCCGCCCCGCTCGCCTTCGAGCGCGAGGCCGACGGCCGCGTCGGCGCGCTCCAGGTGGGCACGTTCTCGGCCGTCCGGTAGCGGCGGCCGCGGCTCCCAGACGACGGTGGGGGCGCCCTGGGCCCCCGCGGCGCCGGCGGCCCGCGCGAGG
>CAXRFJ010000358.1:0-2201 GCA_964229475.1 Rubrivirga sp. | reverse complement strand
CACCCGATCTGCACCGTCGGCGCCGATCTGGCGGGCGCTCTGCCACTCTGCCGCGACAGAACGCGGGGCCCGGGCCGTCGCAGCCCGGGCCCCGCTCGGGTCCCCCAGGGGTGAGGGCGGCCCTAGGCGGGGACCGCGCTGGGGGCGTGGACGCCGTTCGTCGAGGGCTCCGGGGCCGCCTCGACGGTGGCCGGGACGGCGTACGCCGCGTTCCCGAACTCGGGGTACGCGACCGTCCCGTGCTCGTGGAGGTCGAGGCCGCCGGTCTCCACGTCCTCGTTGATCCGGAGGCCCATGGCCGACTTCAGCACCTTGAACAGGACGAACGCCAGCGGGAACGTCCAGAGGAACGCCGCGGCGACGCCGATGGCCTGCACGCCGAGCTGGGCGAGGCTGAACCCGTCGGCCGCGAAGATGGCGACGGCGAGGGTGCCCCACGCGCCGCACACGCCGTGGACCGCCACCGCGCCGACCGGGTCGTCCACGAACGTCTCCAGCCACAGCGAGGCGTAGACCACGAGGACGCCCGCGACCAGCCCGATGCCGACGGCCCCGACCGGGAGGACGGCGTCGCACCCGGCCGTGATGCCGACGAGGCCGGCGAGGACGCCGTTCAGCGTCATCCCCACGTCGGGCATCCCGCCGCGGACCCACGTCACGACCATGGCCGCGACGGCGCCGGCGCCGGCCGCCAGGAACGTGTTGGCCGCGATGATGCCGATGTCGGTCGTGCCGGCCGTCGTCGAGCCCGCGTTGAAGCCGAACCAGCCGAACCACAGGATGAACACGCCCAGCGCCGCGAGCGGGATGCTGTGGCCCGGGATCGCGATCGGGTTCCCGTCGTCGTCGTACTTGCCCGCGCGGGCCCCGACCACGAGCGCGCCCGCCAGCGCGGCCCAGCCGCCGACCGAGTGGACGACCGTCGAGCCGGCGAAGTCGAGGAAGCCGAGGCCCTCCAGCCAGCCGCTCCCGTTGAGCAGCCCGCCCCAGGCCCACGACCCGAAGACCGGGTAGATCAGGCCGCTGATGACGAGCGACACGATGAGGTAGGCCGCGAAGTTGACCCGCTCGGCCACGGCCCCCGACACGATCGTCGTGGCCGTCGCGGCGAAGACGGCCTGGAAGAAGAAGAAGGTGTACACCCACGACATGTCCTGGCCCTCCAGCCCGGTCAGGCCGAACCCGGCCGTCCCGATCCAGCCGCCCAGCGACGGGCCGAACATCAGCCCGAAGCCGATGAGGAAGAACACGAGGGAGCCGGCCGCGGCGTCCATCACGTTCTTCATGATGATGTTCGCGGCGTTCTTGGCCCGCGTCAGGCCGGTCTCGAGGAGCGCGAAGCCGGCCTGCATCAGGAACACGAGCGCGGCGGCGACGATCGTCCAGACGTAGTCCAGGTTGGTCTGGACGCCGTCCGGGGTCGCGTCCTGGGCCAGCGCGACGGCCGGCACGAGGAGCAGGGCGAGAGGGAGTGCCTTCCTCATTTGTTTAGGTGGGTGACGGGGTGGGGCACGATGATCGAGGATGGTACTGGGGCAATGCCTGCATCGTCAAGGAATTGGAAGCGCTTCGAATCAGGGATTGAGCCGGAAGCGCTTTTCTTCCGTAGGCGCGAAGGCCGAGGGGGCTGATGGCCGTGGACCATTCGTGTGACAAACCCCTGTCGCCCCGGCCCGCGACCTTGGTCGCACACCCTGCCTGTGCTCCCATGAACGCCGCCGACCTCACCCGCCTCGCCGACCCGTTCCCGCCCTCCGACGTCGAGTGGAAGCCGGGCGCGACGACACGCGACAAGTCCAAGGGCCTCGCGATGGCCTACCTCACCAGCCGCGCCGTCCAGCAGCGGTTCGACGACGTCTGCGGCCCGGCCGACTGGCGCAACGAGTTCCAGCCCGGCCCCGACGGCGGCGTCCTCTGCGGCATCTCGATCCGGGTCGAGCGGCCGGGCCCCGACGGCCAGCTGGTCTCGGAGTGGGTCACGAAGTGGGACGGCGCGGACAACTCCCAGGTCGAGGCCGTCAAGGGCGGGCTCTCGGGCGCGATGAAGCGCGCGGCCGTGCCGTGGGGCGTCGGGCGCTATCTCTACGAGCTGCCCGCGACGTGGGTGCGGCTCGACGACCGCGGCCGGTTCGCCGAGACGCCGCGGAGCCCGCGCGAGCACCTCCCGCCGGGCGCGTCGGCGCCGGGCCGCGCGGAGCGGC